>JACPBO010000023.1 GCA_016180285.1 Candidatus Woesearchaeota archaeon | reverse complement strand
CAATGGATGTTGCAATTTTGGAAGATTTGGGATTAACCCAGGCGGAAATCAAAGCCTATGTGGCTCTTTTGGAGTTAGGCAGCTCTTCTGCAGGCCCAATCCTGGAAAAATCAAATTTACAGAATTCTGTAGTTCACAGGGCCCTGAACTCTCTTATAGAGAAAGGCCTGATCAGTTTCATCTTAGAGGGAAAAAGAAAGATTTACCAGGCCACAGACCCTGAAAACTTTTTTAGTTTCATTGATGACAAAAAGAAGAGATTTGAGGAGCTTTTGCCCGAACTGAAAGAAAAACAAAAACTGGCTAAAAAAGAAGAGGGCGCATCAATTTTCAGGGGAAAAAGGGGAATTAATGAACTTTACAATCTTTTGTTGAATTCCGGGGGAAAAGAATACAATACCTTTGGCGGCGGAACAAGGGTTACTTATGATGTTATGGGTGAAACATGGTGGAAAAATCTTCATGTTAAAAGAATAGAAAAAAAGATTAAGTGCAGGCAGATATTTGATGAAACAATCAGAACATTCGGAGAAGTCTTAAACAAAAAGCCATTGACTCACATTCGCTTTTTATCAAGAAACTTCGAGCAACTTCAGGAAACAGTAATTATTGGAAATTATGTCGGGATTGCTATTTTTACAGAACGCCCTTACGGAATATTGATTAAAGATAAAACTGTTGCAGATGGTTACAGAAAACAGTTTGAAATCCTCTGGAAAACAGCAATCAAATAGATATGAAATTTTATTTCACACAATATAGATTTAACTTTTGTTTTTATCAATCTTTTTTAAATACTCTCCTCTCAGGACCAATGCCTGCATTGCCTTTGCTGATTTGCTCAGATCGTTATAATCCGGGATCTTGTGCTCTTTCAGCAATTCTATGCTTTCCTTGCTGAACCTACCGCCCATGTAAGTGCACACAATCGGCTTTGAAGGGAATTTTTTATTTGCTTCAATGACAATCTTCGCATCTTCAATGGAATCAGTCATTGCCTGCAGTGTCTGTATCACAATAAGGCCGCGGATGTAATCTTCAGCCAATAAGATATTGATCGCAGCTTCATATCTTTCAGGCAGAGCATCTCCAATAATGTCAAGCGGGTTTCTCCTTGAATATGCAGGATGCATTTTTCCGCTTTTATCCAGTTTATTTATCGTGCTCTGCTTCAGCTCAACAACATTCACCCCGAATTCAGTGCATTTGTCTGCGCATAAAACCCCGCATCCTCCGCCATTTGTAACAATAGCAACTGCATTCTCCCTGCATGGCTGTTGCTCAGCCAATGCTTTTGCAATATCGAATAATTCTTCAACTGTATCTGCGATAACCAACCCGGATTGCCTGAATACAGCCTCATAAACTTCATAGCTTCCGGCAAGAGATCCAGTATGCGAAGAAACAGCATTCTTTCCAGTCTGTGTTTTCCCGGCTTTCAAAACAACCACTGGTTTTATTCTGCTGACTTTTTTTGCAATCTCCATGAATTTTCTTCCGTCATCTATCCCCTCGATATAAAGCGCAATTGACTTTGTTTCATTATCATTGCCAAGCCATTCCATGAAGTCATGAACATCAAGGCCCGCATGGTTGCCGTAGCTTATTACCGTGCTAAAGCCATAGCTTTCTTCAATTGCCCAGTCAATAATGGAATCAGCAAGCGCGCCGGACTGGCTTATAAAGGCTATATTTCCCTGCGGCGGTGTTGAAGGGGCAAAGCTCGCGTTCATTGAAGCAGATGGCCTTATTATGCCCAGGCAGTTTGGCCCAACCAATGGGATTTTTGCAGCCTTAGATATTTTAACAACCGCATCCTGTAATTTTTTGCCCTCTCTTCCCAATTCGGCAAATCCTGCTGAAATTATAATTGCAGCTTTAACTTTTTTCTTTGCGCATTCCTTCATTATGGCCGGAACTATCTTTGCAGGCACAGCAATGACTGCAAGATCAATCTCATCAGCGACATCTCCGAGTTTAGCATAGCACTTTACTCCAAGAATCTCATCCGCATTCGGGTTTATTGGATAAATCCTGCCTTTGAACGGCCTGCAGTACTTGCATTTAAAAACACATCCTACTGTAAGATTCCTCAAAATAGCATGCCCTACAGATTTCTCATCCCTTGATGCGCCGATTATTGCGATCGACCTTGGATTAAATATGGCATCTAGTTTTTTTATTTCCATTTCTTAATCATCATCCTTGCATCAACTATCTTTGCAGTTTTTTTATTTACAATAACTGGATTGAAGTCAATCTCCATGATGTTTTTTTCTTTAATCGCCAATTTTGATAATTTTAAGATAATATCAGCAATTGCATCAATATTGGCCTTTTCAGATCCTCTTGCGCCTTTCAGTATTTCATAGCCCTTTACCTCTTTAATCATCTCCAGCGCTTCATTTTTATCAATCGGCGCAATCCTGAAAGAAACATCTTTCATTATCTCAACAAAAATCCCGCCCAAGCCAAACATGAGCGCAGGCCCGAACTGGGCATCGCGCTTCATTCCAACGATCACAGCAGTTCCGCGCTCCATCTTCTGCACAATAATGCCGTTTATTCTTGCGTTTTTTATTTTCCCGGCATTTTTTATTATTTTTAAATAAGCCGCTGCAGCATCTTCCCCGGATTTTATATCAGCTATGACGCCGCCAACATCGCTTTTATGAACAATATCAGGAGAATCTATTTTTAAAACAACAGGATAGCCAATCTTATCCGCTATTTTGCGCGCTTCAAGCTCAGATTTTGCCAATTCTGATGGCGGATAGGGCATCTTGTATTTTTTTAAAATTTTCTTTGTTTCTATAAAACTCAGATTTTTCATGATAATGTTGTTCTTTATTGTAATATATTTAAACATTATGGAAAAGAGCTGTTTCCACTCCAGAGTCGTATGACCGCCCTTTATACAAGCGTGTAGTATCAAAAAATGGTTAAAAAAAGTAACATATAAATAGTAGTACTATTTTGATACCTTGTTTTCAAGTGATTTTTTCACGGGGGGTGTAAAAATGATCGTAAAAGAGGAATTTTTAAGTAAACTCAGGAGATATTTTTCTCTAAACTTGTACGAAGTGAAGATTTGGACAGCTTTGCTGTCAAGAGGCGTATCAACAGCAGGCGAGCTTTCTGATATCGGGAATGTTCCGAGAAGCAGAAGCTATGATGTATTGGAAAGCCTTGAAAAAAAAGGATTTGTTGTGATGAAGCTTGGCAAGCCAATAAAGTACATCGCAGTTCCTCCTTCTGAAGTTATCGAAAGGGTAAAGAAAAACATGAGGGAAGATGCTGATGACAAAGTAAAAAGGCTGGAAGAGCTTAAAGGAACAGATGTAATCGGCGAACTTAATACCCTGCACAAGGAAGGCATTGAATTGGTTGAGCCGACTGATCTTTCAGGCAGCCTTAGAGGAAGGCACAATCTCTATAATCATATAGAACTGACATTAAGGAATGCTGAAGAAAGCGTTACAATAATGACAACAACTCAAGGATTAATAAGAAAAATTGAGGGGTTAAAGCCGACTTTCGAAAAACTGAAGAAAAGGGGAGTTAAGATAAGAATAGCTGCCCCGATTACAAAAGAAGCTGCAGCTGCTGTAAAAGACATTTCTAGTGTGGCAGATATAAGGAATACAAGCAGCAAGGCAAGGTTCATAATTGTCGACGGAAAAGAGCTGATATTTATGGTGCTTGATGACAAGGATGTCCATCCTACTTACGATGTCGGCATTTGGGTCAACACGCCTTTCTTTGCAGGCGCATTGGAAGAGCTGTTTGAGCTTGCATGGAAAGACATGAAGCCTGCTGAAAAAGTCATCAAGGCTTAATTCATTTTAATTTTCTTCTTTTTTTAATTCTTTTTCACAATGTGAAATTCCGACATTTTTATATATCAAATCATATAACCCATTATAGTTGAAAATGGACTTTAAAAAGCTAATTAACACCCTGCATCCTCTGGAAAGGAGAGTTCTGCCTTTTTTAGATAAATACAGCTACCTAAATGACTTAGTTAACATAACTGGGCTTAAAGAAGTCGAAGTAATGCGCGCATTGCAGTGGTTACAGAACAAAAACATAATAAAACTCTCAGAAGAGTCCAAAGAAGTGATAAATATTGATGAAAACGGCAGAAAATACATTAAAGAAGGTTTACCAGAGATTAAATTATTAAAATCGCTTAGAAAATCTGATTTAACATTAAATCAGTCAAAAGACAGGGCAAATTTGAGTAAAGACGAATTAAACATCTGTTTAGGCGTTTTAAGGAAGAAAGCAGCCATTTTTATAACAAAAGACAAGGACATTATAATCAAGCTAATGGACCAGGGAAGAAAGATCATTGAAAACGGCAGCATGGAAGAAAATTTCTTAAAAAAGCAATTCCCGGTTGAGCTTAAAAGCCTGAAAGAAGAGGAAAGATATGCTTTTGAAGAGCTGAAATCAAGAAAAAAAATATTGAAATTGGATCTTGTAAAAATTAAAAGAGCAGAGCTTACTGAGACCGGCAAAAAAATTCTTGAAGCAGGCATTGATGTCGGCAATATACTGGACAGGCTGACTTCAGCTATGTTAAGAGACGGCTCCTGGAAAGAGAAGGAATTCAGAAGATATGACATTAAGATAAATGTTCCTTCTATTTTCGGCGGAAGAAAGCAGCATTACAGAAGATTCTTGGATGAAGTTCGGCAGAAATTCTTGGCTTTAGGCTTTACAGAGATGTTTGGCCCGATAGTTGAAACGAATTTCTGGGACATGGATGCATTGTTTATGCCGCAGTTCCACTCAGCAAGAGACATTCATTCCGCTTACCACATAAAAGATCCTAAATTTGCAAAGGATCTTCCAAAAGACATTGTTGATAAAGTCAAGAAAGCTCATGAAAATGGCTTTAACACAGGAAGCAAAGGCTGGCAGTATGAGTTTGATGTTAAATTAACAGCGCAGCATTTGCTTAGGACGCAGGGAACTGCTTTAAGCGCAAGAATGCTTGCTTCAGAGCAGTTAAAAATTCCCGGAAAATATTTTGCAATTGCGCGCTGTTTCAGGCCAGATGTTGTTGATGCAACGCATTTGGCGGATTTCAACCAGATTGAGGGCATCATAGCTGAAGAAGGCCTTAATATGAGGCATTTATTCGGATTGCTGAAGATGTTTGCAAAAGAATTCGCAAACACAACTGAAATAAAAATAACTCCTGCTTATTTCCCGTTCACAGAGCCTTCTGCAACATTATATGCAAAGCATCCTGAAATGGGATGGATCGAGCTAGGCGGATCTGGAATATTCAGGCCGGAAATGACAAAGCCGCTAGGAATAAATGTTCCTGTCCTGGCGTGGGGCATTGGAATTGACAGGCTGGCCATGTTCAAGCTCGGAATAAAAGATATAAGAGAATTATTTTCGCATGATCTGGGATTTTTAAGAAAGGAGAAGATGGTCTGATGCCAACAATAAATTTTTCATTCAAGGACTTGCAGAAGCTTGCCGGAAAAAAGATATCTGT
The DNA here is from genome assembly GCA_016180285.1 of Candidatus Woesearchaeota archaeon. NCBI lineage: Archaea > Nanobdellati > Candidatus Woesearchaeota > Candidatus Woesearchaeota archaeon. The sequence goes on along the minus strand of JACPBO010000023.1, from coordinate 14,142 downwards.
AGAGGAACTTTCAAAATTCATAGAATACGGAAAAGGCGAGCTTAAAAGCTATGATGAAAAAGAAGATGAAGCTTCAGTTGATTTTGATGACACCAATCTGCCTTATTTGTGGAGTGCAGAGGGCATTGCAAGGCTGATTAAGGGGATTTCAGGAAAAGAAAAAGGAATTCCAAAATTAAAAATTGAAAAATCAAATTATAAATTAATTGTTGACAGAAGCGTCAACAAGGTAAGGCCTTATATCTCTGCATTCGTTGCAAAAGGATACAAGGTTGATGATTACCTTCTTAAGCAGATAATGCAGTTGCAGGAAAAGCTCTGCGAAACTTACGGCAAGAAAAGGCAGAAAATTGCAGTTGGCCTTTATTCATATAAAAAGATAACATTCCCGGTGATTTACAAGGCAACTGATCCTGAAAGCATAAAATTCATTCCTCTTGACTTCAGAAAAGAGATGACGCAGAGCGAAATATTGGAAGAGCATCCAAAAGGAAAGGAATATGCATCGATTCTAAAGGATTTTTCAAAATATCCGATTTTAATTGACACTAAGAAAGAGGTTTTAAGTTTTCCTCCGATAATAAATTCCTCGCTTACAGGCAAGGTTGAAATCGGAGAAGAAGATTTGTTCTTTGAATGCACAGGCACAGACCTTGATTCAGTTAATCTGGCTGCAAACATATTCGCCCAGGCATTTTATGAGCGCGGATTTAAGCTCTATTCTGTGAATATAAAATATCCTAATAAAGCAATAAAAACTCCGTTTATGTTTAATGAAACAATAAAGATAAAGAAAGAGCAGGTAAAAGAATTGCTTGGCCTGGATTTAAAAGACAGCGAAGTTAAAAATTTAGCAGAGAAAGCAGGCTATAATTTCAAAGGGTATAAAATAGAAATCCCGTGCTATAGAAAAGACATTCTTCATCCTGTTGATGTTATTGAAGACCTTGCTGTCATGTATGGCTATGACAGGATCGGCGAAGAGAATCTTAAAAGCTATACAGCCGGCTCCACAAAAGAAATAATAAATTTCATTGACAGGATAAGGGAGATCATAATTGGTCTTGGTTATCAGGAAATAATGAGCCCTTTATTGTCAAACAAGGAAGTTCTTTATGAGAAGATGAACATCAAGGATTTCGGGACAGTTGAGCTTGAAAATTACATGTCTGAAAATTACTCTGCTGTCAGAAGCTGGCTGCTGCCGATTTTGATGGAGGTTTTAGCTAAGAATAAGCATATTGATTACCCGCAGAAGATCTTTGAGCAGGGCATTGTAACTGTGAGAAACAAAGAAGAGATAAAAGATTATGAAAGGATCGCAGTTTTAGCTGCCCATGACAAGGCAGATTTCACAGAGATAAAGCAGGTTTTTGATAATGTATTTAGATGCCTCGGCTTGCAGTACGTTACTGAGGATGCTGATCATTCTTCTTTTATCGAAGGCAGAGCGGGCAGGATATCTGTCAATGGCATTGCTGTTGCTTATATTGGAGAGCTGCATCCTGCTGTATTGAGCAACTTCAATCTGGAAATGCCTGTTGTCGGGTTTGAGCTTAATATTACTGATCTGTTTGAAGCGATGAAAAATAAAAAAGAATAAAAATTTATTTTTCTGATTTGGCTTTTTCTTCAGATACTTCTTTTGCTTTCTTCTCGGCCTTCGGCTTCTTAGCTTCTTTCTTAGCCGGTTTCTTCTCTTCTTTCAATGATCCCTTTTCCTTTCCCCTTAGCTTCTTCGGCTTCTCTGTTTTCTGCTTCGGCTTTGTTGCTGTTAATTCAATGCCTAATTCCTTGAATGCTTTAGCAACATCGTCATGCGAAGCATTTTTCTCTACTTTTAAAACCTGGCTCAAAGGCTCCAAATGAAGTATATTGCACTTTCTTCTTCTTGTTTCGCCGTCAATCAGCACAAACCTGTCTTCCAGAACATCTACAACAACGCACTTTAAGCCAGCATCCCTGCCAGCTAATTTCACACATACTCTTCCGATTTCAAACATTTTTTCCTCCGATCTCCATAACAAAGGATTTGTCACCAAAACCCCGGGAGATTTTTCTGTTTTATTCTTTAATTGATTCTTTTATCTTTAATCGCATGCATTTCGAGCAAAGCATTCCGCCATACGGCCTTTCAGGCCTTTTCTCTGTTTTCCCCATCTTCATCATTTTAAAAGGCCGCTCTCTTGGAACACCGCTCAGAACAGACCCGCAATTAGCGCAATGCGCCTTTGACGGCTTTCTCTTTTCATAATGAATAACTGTCTTTCCGCCGGGTGTCTTTACAAAAACCCTTCTGAAAGTCCTTGACTTTGTTTTTCCTTCTCTTATTGTCATATTGATCAATCAAGAGAAATAAGGGTTCATTTAAAAAGGTTGTGGTGCCTATTTCCTTAATTTCACATACCCTATCCAGACCAGTACAACAAGAACAATGCCCAGTTCTATGAATCTCATCTTTAGTTATAGTATCGGTGAGCCTGCGAAGCTACTGATAATCTGACACAGAATCCGAAAATCATTTTTCGAGTTCAAGTATATTCGCACAACACTCTTTAATCGCATTGCCACTGGACATCTCTGCCCATAACCTATTTAAAGGGCAGGTTATTACATAAGCTCATGGATACCAATAACGCATTAGTTGCCTTTCAAGGCAAGAAGATAAGAAGAATCTGGCATAATGATGAGTGGTGGTTTTCAGTAGTTGATGTTATTGGAGTTTTAGCTGAAAGTGAAGACCCAAGAAACTATTGGAAAGTGCTTAAACACAGATTGAAGGAGGAGAGCAGTGAGGTGGTTACAAATTGTAACCAACTGAAATTACCTGCATCTGATGGCAAGTTCTATGAGACTGACTGCGCAAATACGCAGACAATATTCCGCTTAATCCAGTCAATCCCTTCTAAAAAAGCAGAGTCGTTTAAGCTTTGGTTAGCAAATGTAGGCTATGAAAGAGTGCAGGAAATAGAAGATCCTGAGCTGGCGCAAAAGCGCATGAGAGACCTTTACAAGGCAAAAGGCTATTCAGATGCGTGGATCGAAAAGCGAGTCAGAGGCATAGCAATAAGGGACGAGCTTACGGATGAATGGGGAAAAAGAGGGGTTAAGGAAGATACAGAATACGCAATACTTACAGCATAAATATCTTTTGCGGGGAGGTTAAAATAATAAAAGACTTTGTTCCCAGGCTCTATCAGGAGACTATTTTTGCAACAGCGTCTAGAAAGAATACATTAGTTGTGCTGCCGACCGGAATGGGAAAGACAAATATTTTTCTGATGTTGGCTGCTCATAGATTGACGCAGTTTCCAAATTCTAAAATATTGTTTATTGGCCCGACAAGGCCCCTCATTGATCAATATCTTTCTGTTTTTGAAAATCATTTTGAGATTGAAAAAGAGAAGATGGCTGTTTTTACGGGTTTTGTAGCTCCTGAGAAAAGGGCAGAGCTGTGGAAGAATGCAAAAATCATTTTTTCCACGCCGCAAGGGCTGGAAAATGATGTAATTTCCAGCAAGATTGATTTATCTGAGGTTTCTCTGCTCGGGGTTGATGAGGCTCACCGCGCTGTTGGAGATTATGCTTATGTTTTTATTGCAAAGATGTATAATAAATTGGCAAAATATCCCAGAATACTGGCATTAACTGCCTCTCCCGGAAGTGATTTGGCTAAAATAGAAGAAGTTTGCAAAAATCTGTTTATTGAGGAAATTGAAGTAAGGACAAATGAAAGCGAGGATGTGAAGCCATACATCCAGGAAGTTAATATTGACTGGGTTAAAGTTGAATTGCCTCTTCTGTTCAAAGAAGTGCAGAGATATCTGCAGCATTTTCTTGATGAAAGATTAAAGAATCTGAAGAAATGGGGCATATTGAGGAGAACAGAGTTAAGGTTTGTTAATAAGAAAGATTTGATTGCGCTGCAGGGCGAGCTTAGGGGAAGAATGCTTTCCGGAGACAGGGATTTTGTTGTTCTGACTGCAATATCTGTTTTAGCTGAAGTTATGAAGATCTATCATGCTCTTGAGCTTTTGGAAACACAGGGAATAATAGCATTGCATAAATATTTTGAAAAACTGCTTGAAGAAGAGAAAGCGGGAAAAACAAAGGCAATAAAGAACATTGTAAAAGATGAGGATTTTAAGAGCGCGTTATTTAAAGCTCAGAAGCTTTATGATGAGCAGGTTGAGCATCCTAAATTAGTTGAACTGCAGAAGATTGTTGAAAAAGAGATTAAAGAGGATGCAGCTGTAAAGATGATCGTGTTTAATCAGTACAGGGATAATGCTGTTGATATTGCATCTAAGTTGAACAATATTGAGGGGGTTAAGGCGAAGATATTTGTGGGGCAATTAAAGAAAGGCGATACCGGGCTGACGCAGAAAGAGCAGAAGAAAATAATGGATGAATTTAGAGCAGGGGAGTTTAATGTTCTTGTTGCAACTTCAATTGGCGAAGAAGGATTAGATGTGCCGTCTGTAAATTTAGTAATATTTTACGAGCCGATTCCTTCGGCGATTAGGACGATACAACGCAAAGGAAGAACCGGAAGATCGGAAAAAGGAAAGGTCATTATGCTGATGACTGCTGATACGAGAGATGAAGCTTACAGGTGGAGCGCGCATCATAAAGAAAAAAAGATGTACAAACATTTAAAAAACATCAAAGAAAAAATAAGCTCTGTGCTTCGGCAGGAGAAGCCGCTTAATAATTTTGTTCAGATGAAAAAAACAAGAATATACGCGGATTACAGGGAAAAAGGCTCTGGAGTGATAAAAGAATTAGTTGACTTAAATGTTGACCTTAAGCTTGAGAAGCTTGAAACTGCAGACTATTTGCTGAGTTCGAGATGCGCGGCTGAATTTAAAAATGTTGAAGATTTTGTCAATTCGATAATTGACGGAAGATTGCTGGAGCAGATAAAGGATTTGAAGCAGAATTATGAGAGGCCGCTTGTAATTGTTGAAGGGACTGAAGACATTTATTCTGTCAGGAATGTGCATGCAAATGCCATAAGGGGTATGCTTGCAACTATTGCAGTTTCTTACGGGATTCCGATATTGTTCACCCGCAATTTTAAGGAGACTGCTTTGTTTTTGAAGATGATCGCAGCCAGGGAGCAGGAAGAGACCGGAAGCGATTTTTCAATGCATGGGTCCAAGAAGCCTTTTACACTGAAAGAGCAGCAGGAGTATGTTATTTCTTCTCTTCCTGGAATTGGATCTGGGCTGGCTAAGCCTTTATTGAAGCATTTCAAGACTGTGAAGAATGTTGTGAATGCTTCTGAAGAGGAACTGCAGGATGTGGAGAAGATCGGGCCTGAGAAAGCGAAGAAGATCAGGGAAGTTGCGGATAAGGAATATGAAGGGTAGCGGAAGATGGGTGTTGTAAAGCCACTCGATTCTTTAGAAAAGTTTAAAAATAATAATCATAATCTCAGAATTAATGGCTAGAATGAGTGAAAAAATATTCATTATTGTGCTGGTCTTTGGAATCGTTTTAGTTAGTGGGTGTGCAGCACACTCACGGGGAAGTCTCAAACTGATTAATTTCACCATAGACGATCTTGGCGTTCTTCATGGTTATCTGACAAATGTAGAGAATAAAACTATTAGTGCATCACGGATTAGCTTTACAATTGATGGAAATGTATTAGAGGAGGAAACGAGCTTTTCATTTAAAGAAATAGCGGTGAAACCAATCAACGCAATCAAACCTGACCAAAGTGTGGAGCTTCTGATTGCAGGCATCCCATATAAAGAGAAAGTGAATACATTTGAGAAACCAGGGACTTGGATGTTCGTGGTGGTGTATGTGGATGTCTTACGGAGCGATATGATCGATTTCTCTAAAGAAATTTCTAAATCATATGTTGTTGAAACAGCGAAAGATTAGCAATACACGCCATTTATTTTCAAGAAAGATTTATAAATCAATAATCAATCAAAATATCAAATGGCATCAAATATATTAAGAGAGGCCATTGGAGGATGGCACATCATCTTTTTGTTAGCTGTTATAGTCGGCATATTGAGCTTAATTAACCCGGCTCTTGGCAAATGGGGAGGCGATGCTGCAGTTTTTATTCTCGTATTGTTTATAGTGCTTGGCATCTGGGTTGTTTTGAAAGACTTCATTAAGAAAATATCCGGCGGAAAAAATAAGCCGAACAAATAGGTAAAATTTAAATAAACTGGATTTTTATTTCTGCATATGATAAAAGCAGTAATCTTTGACTTGGACAATACATTGATCGACTTCATGAAGATGAAGAGGATCGCCTGTGAAGAGGCAATTGATGCAATGATAGATGCTGGATTGAGTATTCCGAAGAAAAAGGCATTGGAAATCCTGTATGAGCTATATGAAGAAAAAGGGCTTGAAGACCCCAAGATATTCCAGAAATTCCTTAAAAACGTTACTGGAACTGCGGATTATAAGAAATTAGCTTATGCGATAGTTGCTTACAGGCAGGCTCGCACAGGCTTTTTGCATCCTTATCCCGGAGTTAAAAGAACTTTGATTAAATTAAAGGAAAAAGGTCTGAAATTGGCAATAGTTTCAGATGCTCCCAAGCTTAAGGCATGGATCAGATTGGTCAGCATGAAGATTGATGATTTCTTTGATATTGTTGTTGGTCTGGAAGACACAGGAAAACCAAAGCCTTCAAGATTTCCGTTTAAAGCGGCTTTGAAAGAATTAAAAGTGAAGCCTTCAGAATGCCTGATGGTGGGAGACAGGCCGGATAAAGATATAAAAGGGGCAAAGCAGCTTGGAATGAAGACATGCTTTGCGAGCTACGGATATGAAGGCAAAGCAAAAGGGAAATGGGACTTTGAGATAAAAGAGATCGGAGAATTGGGCGATTTTAATTCTTGGTAAAGAGGTTTTTTAAGAAAAATCATTTTTTAATATATTTAGAATCCACATACTAACACCGAAAATAAAAGTGGTTCCTAATACGAATGCAAAAATATTTGAAGGCATATACTGTTTATCAACAATCCTATACATTGCTGTTACGGCAATATTTGAAATATATCCTCCAAGAAGACCGAAAATTAAACCTACTAGAAGCATGATCTTTTCTTTTTTGTTTAATTCGTTCTTCTCCACGATCATGGGCGCAGTATGCTCTAAGTTACATATTTTTGTTTCTATAGACAGGTTCTTTATCAAATTCTTTGCTATTTTGATATTATTATTGTCTCCAAGCATCTTTATTATTTTATTTAAATCTTCTTGAGTATTGGAAAATCTAATTCTCATAATAAAATTATTTATTAAAAGTAAGGACTCGTAATAATCTAATAATTCTCGCGATAAAATAGACTCCCGTATATATCCTTTTAAAATAACTCGTTCTATATTTAAAGTAATAAAATTCCCCAACAGTATTGAATTGTTCCTTCTAAGATGGTTCTTTTTGTTCACTATTTCATTAGCAAACTCAATATTTTTATTTATCTCGTATATTAATGATTTTATTGCTTCTTTCTTCTTTTTTTCCCACTTTTTTCTCTGGATGTATTCTTCTATTAAAAGTCCTAAAAAAGCTCCAACTATTACAGAAAGAATACTGACAATAAATGTCATTTTAATTGATTTTTTAGTCAAGTCTATCATATACAATTCATTTTTTGAATAAACTTTGAATTTGTTACCTATATTCGCTTTATTATCATGAATCAAGTTGAGGCCAATACTTCCTGAAAGATGAGCATCATAAATTTCTTCTAAGTCCATTTTAACACCAAATTCGCCATTTTCATTTAAAGTATGAATACATGAATATTTCTTACCCAACTGATAATTTGGATTCTTTTCAATTAAATTAGGTAAATCGAGAATATATCTATCCCCAGCTTGAATCTTAGGTATATTCAGAGTACAAATATTATCGGATTTGCCTGAAGGACTAATTAAAATCATGGTTAAGAATGATTGTGGAAAAGAGCAATTAGCTCTATTTTCAATCCTAATGTGATCGATTATCAAATAATCGTCTTCTCTGAAATTAGGATAGTCATATTCGCTTTTTGAGTCATAGTTATATTGATCGAGTGCTGAAACATCATAGTTGATATGGATGTCTTTTTGGCAAGTTGCATAAGAAAACTTTAAAAATAACAATATCATAAATAAAAACAACGTGGTTTTATTGAACTTTGTCATAACAAACATGTACAAGTCTACGAATATAAAAATCTTTCCCCGTCAGTATAGAAGATAATTTTTACAGTCATATTATGCCAATTACTTTAAGGATCATAAGTAATATTATGACAGCAATAACTATAAACAATACTATCTTTTTAAATTTAGAAGGCTTATGAATAACATAGACCTGATTTTCTCTTTTTCTATACTTTTCATTGAAGTCCCTTCTAAACTCTACTTCGTGATGCTTTTTTGCTTCTTCAATGTTTTTGCATTCATGCGACTCTGGAAGTCTGTGCGAACCACACAACTCCTTTTGGCACCATTTACAAGTATATGAGGTTAAATAGTCAATTCCGCTTCCACAATATTCGCAGAATTTATTAAATTGCTTTTCTCTTGAAACCTCAGAAGGCATTTCTGATTCTTTTTTAATCAAATGTTTGTTCTCCTTCAATATCTTGTTGGCTTTTGGTGTAGTAAATTTACTTCCTAGATTTTCTCGAATATTATCAATTAAAACTGAAAAAGATGTGATTATTTTGCCTTTTAGATCGGGAAAATCATTTATTGCCTCATAATATATTTCATATAGATTTTTTAGTTCTCTTTTTAAAACAACCTCAGCATTACGTTCAGATAAATATTCGCGTAAATTCTGGGATATTACATAAGCTTTAACTATGGTTGCTGAATGAGGGTCTTCATATTTATAGATCGGCCAAGTTGATTCTATTAACAGGTACCATTCGTGTTTTAAGGCCTTTTTCTTATAGTTGTCACCAATAATTTTTATCAGATTATTCAATGATGGAAAAATGATTCCATATAATATTTCGTTGTTGTTTATTTTCTTAGCCATGACGCATGTTAAATGCTATTAGAATTTAAAGTTTCCTGATTTATAAACCGGGTCATTTGTTTTACCCCTATCAAAGTAATTTCCCACTGGACACAGTGGACAGCTGCGGTCAGAAGGTATTTAAAACACTTCTTTTTCTATGCAGGGATGAATAATGAACCCATATACCTTGACACAAACATTTACATCGATCATTTTGAGAGCAGAATTGACAGATTAAGGCCTCTTGGGGAATTTGCCTATAATCTGCTAAGAAAAAGCATGGAATGCGAATATAGGATCATAATTTCTAACCTGGTTATTGATGAACTGGAATTCGCCGGGTTTAAGGAAAAAATCAGGGAGCTTATCCAGGATCTAATGGCGCTTGACAAAGTCATTGCTGTTGAAGTGACAGCCGAGGATGAGGAAAAAACACGCAAAATAAGAAAAGAGAGAAATACTACATTTAATGACACCAAACACGCTGTTATAGCAAACAGGGTAAATGTAAAATTCTTCGTCACAAGAAACATGGAAGACTTTGTGGAATTGCAGGATCTTGTTAAACTGAAATATCCTGAGAACCTTTAAATCTTTATTCTTTCCAGGCCGTATCTTTTTGTTATTTCCTTTGATCTTTCCGGAGTGTGCTCTTCTGCTATTCTTTCTTTCTGCTCTTTCGTCAGCCTTGGCTTTGGCTTTACTGATCCAAAATTCTTTTTAAGATTCATTAAAGCCTGCTGTTTTCTTAGCTCCATTACTTCTTTTCTTAAGCCTTCTAAAGTAAGATCCTGCAGATTGGAATACCCGAATTCCCTGACCATTTCAGTTCCCTCTTCATACAGGCTCTTTGGCAATGTTAACTTAACTTGTTTTGTTTCCATACTCAGTATTAATGAAAGCTTATATTTAAAGGTTCCTATAGGTACTTTTAGGGACAAGCACAATTTATGCCTTTTTTCAGCAAAATTCAAGAAAACCTTTAAATAACCAGCCAACTTTCCATATTCTTGGGGATCAAAATGCCGGAAATAATAAGAAAAAAGCAGTTCATAAAAGATTTCAAGCAGGATCAGATAGTCAATGACATCTTTGTTGTAAAGTTCAAGAAGCCGATCGAGCCTTACAAGAACGGATACAAGTTTGAGTTAAGATTAGGCGACAGCTCAAGGGAGATCATGTACAAGTACTGGGGCTCTCCTGAAGAGGCAAAGGTAAAGTTTCTTTATGATATGATCAAGCCGGATGATGTTGTTTTAGCGCAGGGAAGGGTCAATGAATGGAAAGGCCAATTTGAAATATCAGCAAATGAGGAAAACAAAATCAAAATACTTTCAAAAGGCGAATATGATGCGAGTGATTTTGTAAGGATGGGCTTAAAGCCAGTTGAAGAATTGTTCAAAGAGCTGATGAATTATATTGAAAAAATAGAAAATAAGGAATTAAAAAAACTGTTGGATTATTTTTTCAAGGATGAAAATTTTGCGAAAAGATTTAAGGAAAGCCCTGCTGCAATGTACATCCACCATGGCTGGATTGGCGGGTTATTGGAGCATACATTAAGCGTTGCAAAGCTGTGCGAGGACATTTTCAAGATCCATGACGGAATGGACAGGGATCTTCTGATAACAGGCGCAATTCTGCATGATATCGGAAAGTTAGAGGAATTCACAGTCACAACAAGCATCAAGGTTTCAACAAAAGGAATGCTTCTCGGCCATGTTACAATAGGAGTTGAAATGCTTATGAGGGCAATGGACCAGCTAAAAACCCCGGAAGAAATAAAATTGAAAATCCTGCACATCATAATAACGCATATGGGGGAGTATGGAAGCAATAAGCTGCCTTCATTTCCGGAAGCATTAACAATATATTACGCTGACGAGCTTGATGCAAAAGTTTTACAAATGCGCGAAATAAAGGAAACAGCGCAGACAGAAGATGATTATTTCTACCACAAGGATTTCGGGAATGTGTATTTGAGATAAAGCTTAGAGCGCCTAAAATAATCTCATTATAAAACTAAATATTAAAAACAAAAATATTCCGAGCACTACAATAAGGGGCAATAAACAAGCCAGCGCCGCCTTTCCTTTTGAAATATTCTGCACTTCAGAAACGCCTATGATCATCAAAATAAAGGAGTATATTATTGCCAGAAACCCGACCAAAGGCACAGTTGACAGAATTAAGTACGGAATCATGCTGTATGTATAAGCATTATATGTGCCGGAATAGCCTGCTTTTCCCTTGAATGCAATAACTATAACGTGAACTAATGCAGAATATAAAAAAGTCATGATTATTCCTATTATGAAGCCTGCAACACCAAACGCCGGCATAAAAAAGCCAGATAATCTAAAATAACCTCCAGACATCAAACTGCCAGCAATCATGCTCATTAGGCCAAAATAAAATATAGAGCTAACTACTGTCATAAATAAACTAACTATCGCATACATAATCAGCGAATCCTTTATTCCCTGCTCTTTTTTAATTATTCCGAAGAAAAGATTGGGGTCTGAAAAAAGATATTTCAGCTTATCCCAAAATTCAAAGTCTGCCATTATCTGCCTTGGATTGCTGCACTAAATAAATCTTTCGTTTTTTCGAAACATTTATTAATAAGCATGCGCAATTAGCCATAAATGGCAAATGCGCAGTATATTTTTTACATCATCGGCATTATTTTCTTATTCATTACTGTTGCTTATTTTTCATATGAATATCTGTTCAGCTTGTCAAATGTTGTTAAAACAATCATACTGATCTGCCTGATTGTTGTTTTTTTCTTTGCAGCAGACTTTATGGCGGAGAGGGACATTTAAAATGGCATGGTATCCGATTTTGGGGTATGGTGTTTTTTGGCTTGGCCTGATCACAGCAATAATACTTTACGCCATTAAAAGAAAATGGAACCCGATAATGTACCTTGTTTCAGTATGCCTGTACATATTCACAATAGGTTTTGTCATTGATGTTTTCAAGTTCTCCAAGAACAAGATACTTTTGCTTTTGGCTTTCTCAGCTATAGTCATGATCGGCCTGGGCTTTTACCTGTCTAAAAAATTCCAGAAGCGAAAAAAATGAACATCAAGCTGTATCTGGGCATAGCGCTGCCATTGGCTGTTATTGTAATTCTTGTGGCTTTAAGCAATTCCGAAATAGGCTTTTCTGTTGAAAAAGAAACCAAGGAATCGCTGGCATTCAATACCTTATTTTCAGGATCATCTGTCCCAAGAGACACTGTTCTCGTTCAGACAATAACAATAAACAATGATTTTTTTATGCCAAGAAGATTTGCGCTTACCCAACTTGTTGCCTGCCTGAATGACAAGGAAGGAATCAAAAAGAGTGAAGGGATGCAGATCAGGTATAGCAATGCGGACTCAAAAAATCCAGGTTTTGACGGAATCTCTGGATACTACTCTGCTGGGCAAAGCATTGAGCTTTCTGCAAATTCAAAAAAGCAGGTTAAGGTTTTAATAGATTCTAAATATGTGACTGATGTGACCGCCCCATTATACATGGCATATGATGAGATATTGCTGATTGAAGCAAAGGAAAACAGGCAATCCCGCATTTCCTGCGCGAATTTAGAAGCCGAGGAACTGGATTCTGCGGTTCATGTGAACATCATTAAATAATTGTTTCTTCTTAACAGACCTGTTTAACAGAAGTATGAATCAATCGGAATTTGTTTTTCAGTCTGTGGGTTTTGTGCAACCTGTTTTTTCAATATATATGCCATTGCTTACCAATCTGGTCTTTGCTATGCCTCTATATTTTTCGCACCCTCCCACTTCGCAGCATTTAATCATTCCATTACCATGGCAAATAGAATAATCTTTTCCTTCACCGCTTGCACACTGTTTTTTTTGTTCTTCTGTTGCAAGAACAACATCATCCACTGTTTGTGTTGCTACTAAACCCATTTTTAACCACCCCTATAATTTCTTCAGTCTGCTGATTCTCTCGTCCAACGGAGGATGAGTGGAAAAAAGATTTAAAATTCCTGCTGCTGAAAGCGGATTTACAATAAACAAAGACATTGTAGCCTTGTTCGCATTCTTGAACGGAATTTTTTTAACGCCTTCTTTTAGCTTTTCCAAGGCAGACGCCAATCCTGCTCCTGATCCAATTGTTTTTGCAGCAGATGAATCTGCAAGATATTCCCTTGACCTTGAAATTGCAAGCTGTATCAATGTCGCGATTATTGGAGTTAAAATGCCTAAAACTAACAGTTCAAACATTCTGCCGTTATCCCTGTCGCGGCTTCCGCCAAACATTCCTGCATATCTCGCCATCATTGCAATATATGATATAACGGAAGCAATTGTTGCTGCTATTGTGGCAATCAGTATGTCCCTGTTTTTGACATGGGATATTTCATGTTTCATGCGCAATAACACCTTTAAGCTCTTCTTTGTTTAATAACTTTAAAATTCCTGCTGTGCATGCAACAACTGCATTCTTCGGATTCCTGCCGGTTGCAAATGCATTCGGGCTTTCATTCTGGATAATGTAAACTTTTGGCTTTGGAATTCCTGCCTTATGCGAAACTTCTTCAACTATTGAATGCAGTTCAGGATATTCTTTTTTAGAAGCTGGCTTTGCCTGATACATTAAAAGCACAAGCTTGTCTGAAAAGAAATATGTTAAAACGTTTAGGATGATCGCAAATGCAAATCCGATAACTAATCCCTGTGTTCCGAAAAAAGATCCGATCCAGACAAGGATGGCTGCTAAAACACCCAACAAGATCACGGTTTTGAACTGATTGAAAAACCCCATATGCTTTAGAAAATTTTAATCATTTATAAATTTAACCCTTCAATCTGCCTTATCTTGGTTTCCCTGAACAGGAATTCCCTGAATTTGTTGTCAACTATGACGCCATGCCTTGAAAGGCCATCTTTTAATTTTCCATAAAGCTTCTTTCCTTCTTTGTCAAGGTCAGTCAGTATGATTGCTTTTTTATTGGCAGAAGCATCTTCTATGATCGAAAATATTGGCTTTTTGCCCAGCATCATTATTCTGTTTTTAACTCCTATCCCCTCCAATGCCTTTTTATCCTTAATGCCCTCAACAATGATCTAAGAGCCATCATCATTTATTTTGTCAGCCCAATCATT
>JACPBO010000022.1 GCA_016180285.1 Candidatus Woesearchaeota archaeon | reverse complement strand
AACTCATGAAGGATCAAGCTATAATTCTTCATCTTTTCAAGCACTGATTTGTATATTTCAATTTCAGTTATTTCTTCTAAGGTTTGCGGTGTCATTTTACTGGAACTGGATCGAATCTTGGATAACCTTCTGCCATCTTATTCTTCATCCAAATTTCAAATCCTTCCTTTGTTGTTTTTATTTTTGAGAGATTTGGGAGCTGATGAAGATAGGTGTTTGGCCTTATCGCTTTTGTTAAACCTTTGGTCATGGCGTCTACCCCTGCCATTATTAATATGTGCCCTATTTTTCCGGCTTTTTTATCATCTTCTTCCAAAACTTTTGATTTTATTGAGTCCTCATAATCATCTTCAATAAACCTTGCATTATCTAAGTAGTTTTCTCCTCTATAGCATACTGTTCGTATGGATGAGTTCGTACTGCTGATAGCAGGATGCATATAGTCTTTATTTAATATGCGAGGTAAATTTTCTCCTATTTCATTGCCATTTCTGTCAATCATATATATCATATCAGCCTTACCATTTTCTTTAAAAGGGATCCTTAATGCAATATATTCCTCTTCAAATACATAATGGGCCCCATCATCATCTACATAAGCGTGCGGAGGACATTGCAATAAAGCATAATAAGTTTCACCGCTTTTTTTAAGGCCATATTTTAATGGAAACCTATATTTTTGCTTATGTTCTTCATAGTGCTCACTTTCACTTTTATTGCCTCTAAAAAATTCTTTTAATTTTTTATTATTTTCTATGATTTTTATTGCCGAATTAGAATATTTATCGACCACTTTTTTCAATTCAGATTTACATGCTTCATTAAATTTATTTTTTATGTCCTCCAATAAACAAATATGATAAAGAGAGTGTTTTTCTCCATGAAATAGAACATGATATTGTTCTCTATTTCCATTCTCTTTCAATGCATAGATTATATTATTGAAGCAAAAATATTTAGTTGCATCAGTAAAAAAATTTTTATTTAAAATTGATAGTGAACTTAATGTTTTTTCGATATCTATTTCCTGATCTGGTTTTGATATTTCTTTCCTTCTAGCCGGATTGAGCGTGTTCAAAACTTGTGTAAGATATGATGCCTTATAACTTTGTTTTATTTCATCCAATACGTTTACATTAAGACCGTTTTGTTTTTTGAACTCTTCCTCTATTGATTTATCGAATGACTCTCTATTTTCCTTTTCTTTCATATAATTTTTATCGTATTCTTCTAGTGTATCATCTATTTTTTCTAATCTGAATTTTGTATTAGCTAAAACGAACAAGTTGCCAATTTCAGATGCTATCTCCTGCCCAGAAGCTGTATAAAGTTCCTTTCCCCATATTAAAGTAGGGCGTTTTTCAACAAATTCAAAAAATGGATGGTCTGGTAAGTTTATGCTCATTTTTTTCTTTGCCGGCTAATTTTCATATTTTTAACATACTGGCACATAAGCTGCCTCCAGTATTAATATATCTTTATCTGTGCCTTTATCATGAAAGATATAGTCACATAATTTAGCATCAAGATTGACTCTTTGGCGATTTTGCCCTGTTTGCAGGTCTTTCACAACAGGATGTGTATAAAGAATATCTTTCCACCCTTCTTCGCCTTTACATGACCTTAACCATAGCTGCATTTGATGTTTTAATACATGACCTGCACTAATTTCTTCATTTAGTTGTTCCAAGTAGCTTTCTCTCCATTTATGAACTCTGTTTATGACGTGTTGGCCTTTTTCGTTTAGGTTACTTGCATCATGCAAATAATCAATTAAGGCATTTATTGTTTCATCTCTGAAACTTCCATCTATTGTTGTTTCTAACTGATAATCCAGTTCTATATCGATTCCCATCATTAATATGAACGGGTCCATTTTTATCGCCTCTTTGTTAATATCTGTTGTTGTGAATAAGATGCTACAACGGGCACATAGGCTGCTTCAAGTATTAGTGTATTTCTTTTTGCATCCCCGTCATAAAAAATATAGTCGGACAATTTAGCATCAAGGTTAACTATTTGGCGATTTTGCCCTGTTTGCAGGTCTTTCACAACAGGATGTGTATAAAGAATATCTTTCCACCCTTCTTCGCCTTTACATGCCCTTAACCATAGCTGCATTTGATGTTTTAATACATGACCTGCACTAATTTCTTTGTTTAGTTGTTCCAGATGGTCTTTTCTCCATTTATAAACTCTGTTTATGACGTGCTGGCCCTTTGGATCCAATTTACTTACAGTGTATAACTGATCAACTAAGGCAGTTATTGTGTCATCTTTGAAACTTCCATCTATTGTTGTTTCTAACTGATAATCTGGTTCTGTATCAATTCCCACCATTACCAAAAATGTGTCCATTTTACCTACCTCCATTAATTTTCAATAGTAGTATCTTTTTCCTGCTTTTGATCAAAATATTTCTGCTTTATTGTTTGGAATATGGCATTATCCTTTTTTGTTATTTGAAAATATTTCTGTTTTAATATGTGAAATGCACCTTTGTCTTTTTCCTGTTTTTGATCAAAATATTTTTGTTTTAATATGTAAAATGTGGTATCGAATGTCTCACCAGACTCAAGATTACCAATATCAAGTTCTTCTAAACCAATACACCCAAATCTATTTGTGTTTTGTTCATTTAACTTTTCTAAAGACTCATTAACTTCCATTTTGTCTTCATCAGTTAAATTTTTAAGAAGATCTGTTAATATCAATGGTTTTCCTTTATCAAAATAAGCAGGTAACTCAATATACATTTGAGGAAAGCCGCTATATTTAAATGGCAGATCAACATTAACAACCAAGTGGGTATTCATAATGATGTTGTATATTAGCTCACTTATTGCCTCGCCTGTTTCAAGTGCAGTTGGAGATGTCCCTATTTTAGTTGCGAGATTATACAGCTCTTTTGGTTTTTTATTTACCTGCTGCCTAATTTCTTCAAGTTCAGATTCGTCAAAAAGATTTTTAAGGAACTCATCTTTCAATCCTTCTTCATCTTTGTAAAAAACTTTTGCCCCATTAAAAATACATCTGGGTCTTGCATGCACACCTTTAAAAAATGCCGTTGAAGTAAAAAAAGTATACCCGTATTTGTCTTTTAGAAATTCATCTATCTTTTTATCGAGCCTGAATTTATCGACGTGGGCAAAACCAAATATTTGCTCTGGCTTCAATTTTGATTTCAATGCTAATTTATAAGAGAGGATCTCAGGCAAGTTTGTTACAATACACACAACTCCCTTATAGTCTTCTGAAAAAAGAGGTGCAATTTCGTCTATTAGTATCTCGTTGTCTTCAGCTGCATCATAACGGTCTTCTCGTTCTCTCTTCTTAGCTGTCAAAAAGAAAATATTAAATTGGTCTTTGGTTTTTAACTTATATTCAATCTGTTCTTTACCAAAATATGGATTAACCTTTAGTTTTCTTATTTGCCGTTTAATATGCTCTACATCTATATGGCCTGTATCATAAATATATACTTCGTTTATTCTATCACAAAAACGCTCGTAATTTGCCGACATATAAACCAGACTATATTTTGCCACTTCACCAAATCCATAAAAAAATAGATTAAATTTTTCATCCCAATCTGAAACCTGCCTAAGTCCCGATTTCCATATCTCATTTTTTACTTCGACTTGGCTCGTTGCAGATTTTGAAATGAGCTCTTCTATGGAACCATTCATTATGCCCCCCACTGTTCTTACTATTAGATAGATACCGATAAAGAAAGGTGGTTTATATACTTTTCTGATTTTTATTACGAGAAAGCAAGTTTTTTTCATTTTTTGTTACTCATTAGTTTTAACACATATTGATTCCACCTATTATTATTTCAAGACCTCAAACAAGATACTTCATCTATTTGCTTTTTTGATGTGATTATATATTCGTTTAATATTTTTATTGCATTTGAAATATTCCCATCCGAGCTTTCTTCAATATACTGCTCCAATACATTTTTCATTCCTTTTAAGTAAGCGATATCATTCCCGTTTGCAAATTCTCCCCTACGTTCAAAATCTTCCAATTTTCTCATAAATCTTTTAATCCTAAGAGAGTCTTTAATATTGCCATTTTCTAAAAGAATGCTTCTGAGATCAATATACTCAAGGTTATCAGGGCAGGTTAAAGAATCTAAATGCGAGAGAGAACATCTATTTGTAATTCTATCAAACTCAGATATTTGATTTTTTTGTTTTTGATCAAAATATTTCTGCTTCAATATTTGAAATGCACCTTTGTCTTTTTCCTGTTTTTGATTAAAATATTTCTGCTTTAATATGTGAAATGTTTTCTCCTTAATAGGTTTTATTTTTATACCTACTAATGGCATTTCATATTCATCGTCTTTTATTTCTTTACCTGTAATGAAGGCTGTAGTCTCTTTCTTCTTTTTTTCATATACTTTTTCCATCTCTATAATCTCCTCCAAAAACAGCTTAAAATCAGAATCATCCAATAGTGCTTCTTGTTTTAAATTCATAAATCTGGTTGCTTCCTTCTTGCAGTCTGATACGACCTCTTCTTTGTTTGGTTCATAAATTGCTTTTAATTTATTGTATTCCTTTTTAAACAAGTTTTCCAGTAGTGTCGGCAATTCAGATGCCTCAAGTTTGAACTCCTCAGCAAGCTTCTTCCTTTTTTCAATCAATTCTGCGCTGTAGCCGAACCTATCAGCTGCATAGCCATCAAACTGCACTGCTTTTATTTCCTTTATCTTGCCCAAAGCCTGCTCTGACAGCTCAAGGTTGTCCTTTATTGCAGACAATTCTTTAAGCCTGCTGCTTATGTCATAGTTATTGTTGATTTTGTCAATCGCACCATGAATTGAAGCGTATTCACTGAGCAAAGACATGATCTTTTGCTGCAGATTTTTGGCTTCTTCAGTTTGCTTTGTAAGCGCCAATTCCTTACTGTATTTGCCAATAAAATCCTGCGTTTTAAGCTGCACGTTCTTCAATTCGCTTATGTCTTTATCCAGCGCACCTGTCCTCTGTTCAACTTTTGAGCTTATATCTCTAAGTTCAACATCACAGACGATTTCAAGCTTCTTCTCCTGTATGGTTTCTACAAGAGCCTTGTAATGTCTGGCATTATCCTTTAGATATGGGCCTTCATATCCATCGAACAGAACAGGATTTAGCTCTCTGAGCTGGGCAGCCAAGCCATTTTTAATGGTACCATTCGTATGATTATCGAGCTTATCAAGTACTTCTTCAAGAATCTTGCATTTGTCAATTATTTCGTCCTTTGCAAATAAAAGCTTTTCTTTTTCTTCACGAGCAGAAATAACTATTCCCTTTAATTTTTGTAAATCTGAGAGTATTGGCAAAGATATTTCTGAATAACGTGAAATTAATTTTTCTGTTGTTTCTTCACAAGACTTTGCTGCTGCAATATCTTCCTCAAGATTTTTGCCTTTTCCATTATAGTCTCTTTTTAATTCATTGTATTTATCTGTTAATTTTTCAGTTAATGTTGATTTAATCACTTCCTTATCGGATTTAAATGCGTTCATCTTCTTTTTGACATCCTCACTCAATGACTTAAGCAACTCATGGTGAACCTGCTGCGTATCAGGCAGATTATAACTGAATAGCTCTTTCAATACCACAATATTTCCATTACCCATCTCTAAAATATCCTTATCTTTGGCCTCTCTTTCAAGTTGCTTCGCTTTTGTTGAATATTCAGCTAATTCATCTTTTTCTTTTTCTAACTTTGTTTTATCTTCTTTGAGTTCGTTCAGCCTTTTCTCGTTTTCAGATTTTAAAATTCTTGCATTTCTAGAATATTCTGAATTGCCTAATGAGTCGAATGCCTGCAAAAGGCAATCAAGCCTGTTATCTTGCGGCTTTGCCAGCATATTTTCAAGTTCTGAGAGACTGCTTGGCGCTATCGGGCCTGCCTTTATTTTTTCATATTCCCCGATAAGCCCTTTATTGATTGCTTCAATTTTCTCCTGCCCTGCTGCCTTTAAATTTTCTATTGCATTATGGTATTTTTCTATTCCGTTTTGAAATATGAGTAAATTAGAATAAGGCTTGTATTTTGAGGAGTCTATAACTGAACTAAGTTTTTTCAGTTCATCTATGCTTTGTGGTGCAGAAGGCAGTTTCTGGATTTCCAGCATGTATTTATTAATTTCTTCAATGTTGAAGTCGATCTCACTTTGGATCTCTTTTATGTCTGTTTCTTTAAGTGGAAGTTTTCCAATGAGAGGTATATTTGCTAAAAATTTTTGTCTTTTGAACTGGCTAATTGCCTTCTGTTTTCTATCAATATTCTGCAGTAAGCCCGCTGATTTTAGTTTAAGGTCATTATAATCGCATTGCTTCATATAATCTGATGCTTTCTTTTTTAATTCATTCAGCTCAGTTATATTGCTTGTATCCCAAAATTGATTTTCAAAGCATTCTGCAATGCCTTTTAAACCATTTTCAGATTTTTTAACATCAGAATACCTGCTATCAATCGTTTTTATTGCATCGTTAACTGACTGCTGTTTTTTCTTGGCTTCTTCATCACCAACCCAATTGAAGAATTTAGCATAATTTTCAAGATTCTTTTTTAAGGCGTCTAATGATGATAGATGCTCATTCAGGTTTTTAAATGATTTTCCAATACTGCCCTGGAAATTGCCTAAATCTTTTTCTAATTTTGAATAAACTTCCTTTATAATTCCTTCTTTCCTGCCTTTTACTTTATCGATTAAACTCAAACCTTCATTAACTTGCTGGTCTGTAGAAGCGCAATAAAAACTTCCTCTGCATATAAAATCTTGCTCCATCTCTTCTGGAAAGGCCAATATTGTGGTTAAATCATCTAGAATTTCAGACCTTATAGATGTTGTTAGTTTTGAAGCAAGAGTTTTATAATGATCTATTACTTTGTTATTCTTTAGCCTTGCTTCAAGTCTTCTTCTGTTTACAGCCAATTGAGATGGCCCATTATCTGTTATTCCTTTGTCTACCTCGCTCTTTGTTTTTTTCAAATCCGATAAATCTCCCTGTCTGTTTGAATCAATTGCCTCATTCATTACATCTTTCCACCTTTATTTTTCCATTTCCATCTAAAGCTTCAACCTTGATCAGCAGTTTGTCCCCTGTTAAAGGATCAACTAGATTTTCTTTATAATTCTGCCATTCAAAGCCATTCTTGTCTTTATTGTAGCTTAAGCCCATCTTTGCAGTTGCATCCTGGCTCTGCTGGTTTAAGCTGTGCAGTGCATCTTCTATAGGTTTCAGATTGATTGTCATATCATTTAAATCAAAGCGCGAAGCTAAACTTTGGTTTACTGAATATGTTGAATCTGACTGCGAGATGAAATTGAAGTCCTTTAATTGAGCGAGATAAGAGCCAATTTCGTATTGCAGTTCCCTTTCAGATTTCCTCGATGCTGAAACAAAGGAGCTTTCTGGACCGCAGCTTCTTATCTTTTCTGTTAATTGTACTGATGAAATGCCATTATTGCCCTGGATCACTTTGTAAAGCTCAATTGCTTTCTTATCCAAGCAGCTGTTTTCTATTAAAAATTTTCTCTGCAGGCTTAATGGAATATAAATATCTGAGATCAAAACAGGTATTGTTTCTTTTTCATCAATTGAAATGATGGGTCTTTGAAACTGGTTAATGTGGGCAACTACATTTGACAATAGGTCTAATTTTTCAAAGTTTCTCCTATCAGTTACTCCTCCGATAAGGAAGTTATTTAATATCGGGAGAAAAGGCGAAAAGTTATTATAGGGTTTAATTGCAACATAACAGTCTGCATACTCTTTGCTTAAGTTTGAGAATTTTTCTTCAGTCATCTGCGGGAAAGCCCTAATTTTTGCCTTGTGCTCGTTAATTAGCCTGGTTTGTTCTCTCGAATAATCAAGTGAAACCAATATTCCGCGATTCATGACTTCAAATGGGAAATCCTTGCATGAAGCAGCTAAGCACGCTGGGAGTCCTTTCGGCCCGATTGATTTTGTAACTCTTTCGCCATTATCCATGACTGTAATCTTGCTTTGCTTTTCAGATTTCCATAATTTAGGAAGCAAAATTCTCATTGCTTTGTCTGTCAGAGTATGAAATTCTTCAATTGTCATTACTTTTCCATCTAATGATTCTTTAAAATAATCCCATGCAGCATCGCTTACCCTGTTGATTGCAATAATATTCTGATCTGGGAATAGCTTAACAACAGTATCAATCAAATGCGTCTTTCCTGTTGAGCTTTGCGCTTGTATAAAAGCATGGACAGGCAGAACATAATCTGGAAATCTGCTGCTGAAGCAAGACAGATAAGCTATGAGCTTTGCCTCATCTTCCTTTACAATCATCAAATCTAAAGCCTGCTTTACCTTGAACAGATAATCAGGCTCCTTTAATTTTTTAACGGCATCATTTTTTTCTTCTTCTGAAATAGAAGCGTCTTTTACAGCAACATCAACCTTGTCTTCTAAGCCGTTGTATAGCTTGTACTTTTCCCTTGCTTCTTCATCAGTCACTATTTTAAATTTTTTATGCTTTGCATCAATTGTTTGGTATGCCGGATCAACAAGAATAGTTCTTCCATTCAGCTCGACAGAGGCGCATGCATGGCATACCTTTTCGCCTCTTTCATCAATATCCACTTCGGCAATATTTGACTTCAGGCCAGATGCCCTTGCTGCTGCAACATACAGATAGCCCATCTCGCCGCAAACGCCCTCTTTTGTCTTGAATGTCTCATCTGCATTTCTATAAGTTTTGTCCCCTCTTTTGTCCCCCCCATATTTTACATAATCAACAATCATGTCAAATACAGCTTTTGCCTTGTCTTCATCTGTTGCAGCATTCTTTGTTCTTTCCTGAACATAAGACAATAAATGGGGTGACATCACAAAGGGATTGTCATTTATTGTGCTGTCATTTAATGTAATAGAATAATGGCTTGCAGCCAAAGAGCCAAGATTGCTGTTGATCAGCTCTCTGCCTTGTTTTTGTTTTTCATGGTAATTTTTTATTATGCTGCTGATTACTGCATCAAGATTGCTGACTTTTGCTGCACTTATTACATCATCACAACACAATATTCTGATTGATTCCCTGATCTCAAATGGAAAATTCTGCAGATAATCAATATCTGAGATATTTAGCTCTTTTTTTCCATAAGTTTCAATGGACTCTATATTTTTTTTGACGACTTCAACCATTGTTCTTCTTGCATTTTTAATTAATGATTCAAGGCCCTTTACTTCTGCCAGGCCCTGCCTTTCAACCGGGTCAAAAGGCTCTGTATGGAATGACGCAGCTCTTCTTATATCGGGAATTATTTCATCTGCGATCTGCCTTAATAATTTTGCATTTTCAAGCGAAACGCCGGAAACATTCAGTTGCAGAAGCTTGTTTTTAATGCCGAGATAATAATCCATGCCCGGGCTGACCTTTATTCTTCTAACTAGCTCTTCTCTGTTCGTTGTATTTTGCGATTTTTCGTATACAGCTGTTGCTTCTGCCATTTTCATTGATTTCAAAGCCCTTTAAATTCCTCCTGTCTGCTTTCTGTATATTCTTTAAATAATTTTGAGCATATGTTCATATCTATTGGCCTATAAGTTCTTATTCTGGCTTGTTTTCGCTCTTCTTTGCTCAATCTTCCGTACTCAATTGGGACTGGGCCTTCTGGGACTATGTAGTTCAACATAATTGAGACAATATTATCTATATCGCGGCCTGAAAAGTGATTCTCCTCATGAGTGTAATTCTCCTCATGAGGGTGATTCTCCTCATAAGGGCGATTCTCCTCATAAGGGCGATTTCCCTCACAATGCGCGCCAATCTTGACATAATCATCTGCAGATAACTTTACAAATGGCTTGGTTAAGGAATCATTAGTTTTAATTTGCATTAACTTTATGTAGTCAGATGATTTTACAGGACCCAATATTTTAATCATTTTTTTAGTTCTGCTCAAAACAGCTGGATCAATTGCTGCTTTTGTCTTACAATTGGTTGTCATTACAAGCAAAGTATTGCCCTTGTACCCTGTGCCTATTCCTGAAATGTAAGACATTAGAACTTGTGAAATTTCTTTCTGAGCTGGACTTGGATTAAGATCTTCTCTGCTTTGAAATACCATGTCAATATCATCAATTACCTTAAGGCTTACTTTTTTGGGGTCATCCTGCAGCTTTTCCCTTAATATTGCTCCTGATTTTCCAAACCATTCGCTTTTTACAGCACCATCTATTAGTGTAAATGAGAAAGGAATTCCATATGCTTTTGAATAACGCTGCATCTGCGTTGCCATGGCCATTGCAATAGAGGATTTGCCTGTTCCAGGCGGGCCATAAAGAAGAATTGTCCATGGTATGAGCTTTTTTTCAAAGTTATCACATTCTTCGGGATCGTAAAGAAAAAGTTGAGAGCTGTATTTTGAAAGCAGTTTGGCTGCATTGTCCACGCCGACAAGCTCAGACCACTCTGTTGAAAATTCAAGCTGCGGAGCTGCAATCTGCTGGGTTGTAAAGCCGGTAATTTCAAGCCCATTAACCTGTATCGGGCAGAGCTCATTCATCCGCGCGTCAAGGTCAGGGTATTCTGCTTTCTTTTTGAGGATGTCATTAAGAACGCTATTGTAGAAAACTTTCATAATCAAGGCTATCTCTTTAGAACTTTGAGGAACTTTGCGCCTTATTACACCGGTGCATAAATTTTTTGCATCGAAAAAAGGATTTGTGCTTGTATAATTAACACTAATTGCCTGAACAGGGACATCATCCGGTATCTGTTTGTTAATGAAATTATACCCGCTTAACATTCCGGCAAACATTGAAACCATATTTAATTTCATGTGGTCTTTTTGACCAAACTTTCCATCACTGAGTGAGAAATAATCTTTTAAAGTTTCATATACAGCACCATAAATAGCCCAGCATTCAACAAAGGAATTTAGAATAACAAGCGTATCTAATGATGGAAGGTGCAATATGTCATCGTAGTCTTTTGAAATGATTACATCTTTAAAACCATCATTAACTTCATTCCTGTAGTATCGCCTATATTTTTCAACTATGTCTGGATTTACCTTTACTTTGCTCATTTGAATCACCTAAAAAATAAAAAAATAAATTAAGACAATAGCCTATCTTCGATTTTGAATTTTAGCAGTGGTGATTCACTTTCGCTGATATAGCGCTCATTCTCTCCTGCGTAATGTTTTAGTAAAGTTTTAACATTCTCTAACGTTCCAACAAATATCCCTTCTTTTTTCCTTATTCTATCAATTATTTTATTCCTCTCGAAGATATTTTTGTCTCCTAAGTCTATCATCATATCTAGCACTTCTTTCCTTAAACTGATTGAGTACTCCACTTCTGTTAAACCAGTGCTAATTTTGCTAAGCTCGGTCCAGTAAAAGTCCTGCAGCATATATTTGTAGATCTTCTCGCTCTGCTCCGATAGCTTTCCAATTATCTTTTCTTTTTTCACCGATAAATTTGCGACCCGGTAGATATTGTCTTGTCTTCTGATTTCTTGGTTGATATTGTATTTTTCTTCCATTGATTTCTCATAGCTTATTTTGTTTGCTCGGTAATTGGTATCTATCTTCTGACTTTCTTCTACTAATCTTGCCATTTCTTTTTCTGCCTGAGAAGCTTTTTTCGCATTTTGGTATGTCCTGTTTTTTGCTTCTTCGCCCTTTCTATGAAATTCATCACATTTATCTTCAAGTGTATTAATTGTTTTTTGAGTCACACTTTGTGCTTTTTCAAGTAACGCTTTATCTTCAGTTAAACCTTGTATTTCCCTTTCCAATGCTCCTGTTGGAATGGCATCTTTAGTACTAAATAAGAACTCTTTTCTATCTCCTGTACTGCTGGCTATTTTATCTACAACTTGTTTAATATTGAATTTTTGTACATGTTCAACTACTGTATCTGCCGCTCTCTTTATCAAGCTTTTATATTCTTTTTTTTGCTGTTCATAATAATGTTTTAATGCCTCGTCATCCCCTACGAATTTTCCAGCTTCTTGGTCAAATAAACTCTCAGCAAAAATATCGATGCCGTGTTTTTCTCTTATTGTCCTTTGCACTTCTCTTTGCGCATCAGTTAAAACACCGTTGCCATTTTCAGTATCAAGTTGTGTTGGTGTTGCGGTTGCTGTTGAATTTGGTGGAGCACCTGCACCTCCAAAAAAAGCACCTTCTCCTCCAGTTCCAGGGTTTTTATTTTCTTCAGTCATTTTGTTTTCCTCCTTCTTTATCATTATCTATTTTCTTTCTTTAATTCAATCTTGTTAACCTCATCTCCCAATGATCTTTTTCCAAATTTGTACTTGATGAATTGAATGAAGTCGCAGTCGCATAAGCAGCTTTTCCGGTATATTTCCTCAAGTTTTAGGCCATCGATCAAATGCAAGCCATGCTCTTTTGCATATTTCATTGCTGATGGCATAAAGCTGCTGTTTGTAACCATTATTCCTTGGCATGTTTCTGCTCCTATTTTTCCGAGCTTGGTTACAAACTCTTCAACATCACCAAATGGAACGCTTGTATTTTCGTAATACTTGCATTCCACATAGCGCTTTGCAAGCCAGTCATCAAATGCCAGGTCAATCTGGCATCTCTGGCCGTTATTGCTAGTTCTGTCAGCTAGCAATAAGTTCCGCTGCACATTGTCCTTTCCAAGGTTTTTGTACAGCTTTTCAACAAATATTTCGAATTTATAGCCGTTTTCATTGTCTGACATCTTTAATGTCTGACTTTTTGCGAAACCTTTTCAGCCTGTGTCTTAGCAATCCTTGCATCAATCTCTTTTTCTTTTTGGTTAAGCTTTGCAACCAATTCCTGTGAATTTGCTTCTAATACCTTGTCTAGATTGTCGTCTAAGGATGTCTTAGCTACGTAAGGCTTGCCATTTTCTCCTTTGGCAACATTTATCATCCCACCTATAAATTGCGATATGTAACTATCATGCTTTCTTTCACTGTAGTCATAACCCAAATATGCTGCTCCAACTATTGTTCCAACAACCATGCCATATTTTATTATTCGCGGTATCATTTTTCCACCTCCTATGGAATATTATTTTCTCCGGCTTCTCTTTTTAAAAGCTCAATGTTCAACTTCATTCTTTGCAGCCTTGCTATTTCTGGATCATCATCTAACTTAGCATCTATGCTGCTTGTATCCCCTCTTTTCACATCATATAGGTCTATTGCTGTTGCTGCTTCATCTAATCCTTTTGCTTCGCTATAAAGCTTATTTCTCTCAGAGTTAATCTGATCTGCAGACGGCTTTAAAACTACGCCAACTCTCTGCGTAAGAGGCATCCCGCTTACAGTCTCAATTGCTTTTTGCTGCTTTTCAGAAGGTAAATAAGCCTCTTCCCAGAGTTCTTCTTTCAGTTCAGGGCTTGCAGCAGTAATCTGCACTATGTTTTTCTTCGCCTTTGCCATGAACTGCTGCTTGCTCTTAGCCTCAGCCTCTGTTCTTGGTTTTCTGCTTGCATACTTTGCAACTGTATCCAAACTTTGCTCTGCTTTTATATAAGGGTCTGTTGATTTCAAACAACCACTCGCAACAAGCGGTGTTGCTACTAGAAGCCCTGTTAATATAGTGTTCCTGACTAGCTCATACAACTTAGTTTGTTGGTATTTCATTTTCAATCGACCTCCTTCTTGTTCTATAGCTCACGCTATTTCGAATTTTATTTTTCCAAAATCAATTTAATATTGGATTAATGCAATATGATTGTGATGACGCTTTCTTTATTTTCTTGACATCCTGCTTTGTAAGCCCATCAGCATAAACTTCAACATAATACCATCGATCATTAATCAAATAATTCCTGTCTGAAAAATCACATTCTCTTATGATGGCCTCCAATATAGGCCCGCTATTGGCATTTTCATTGCCTGCTTTCCTTATCAATATTATTGAACTGATGATATTTTTCATTTTTTGCCGTTTAATGCGTAAAGTATAGCCTGCCTGTTTAACCACCCGTTGCCTGTTGCAGCTGATGTGTCAATTGGCTTATACGCCGAATGATCGTACATCCAATTTGATTTCGAGCGATCTTCAACGAGCCTGCTGTAAACTTTTTTTGTTTTTTCAATCAGCACTTCAAACATTTTGTGTTTCCTCGGTATTTTCTGGATATTCGGAAAATCTAACGATTGTTAGTTGGATTTTTTATATAAACTTATGTTGTAGTCGGAAGTACAACAGCGGCATCATGTTGTTTCCGGATAAGCCGAATCTTCCAAAAATGACTCGCACTTCAGCTCATTTGAAACATAGTGCATCTGCTTCTTTTCAACGCCGTACTGCTCGATCTTCTTCATAAAATCCTGCATATCCGCCATATACCTGAAAATGCAGTCAAGCATAAACTCATATTCGCCGTCAATCTGGTAGGCTGAGTTTATGTTTTCATGGCTTAAAATGAATTTCTGGAAATCTTCCCTTTTTTTTACGCTGAGCAATAGCTTTATCCTGATGTTGAAGCCCAGCTTTTGGAAATCCAGCAGCGCTGTGTGCTTCTTTATAGCCCCCTTCTCATGCGATCTTATTTTATCGTAAATCGTGCTTACAGGTATTTTCGTTTCCTTTGAAATGTCTACAAGCGACTGCCTTGCGTTCTTTCTTAACTGCATGATTATCAGCAGATCTCTTGGATTTAGCATTTAATTTCCCTTTTTTGTTGAATAATAGGCATTTTTTCAAAAAATATCATATGTTTTTGGAAAAAGTTAAGCTACTCTGATAGAATTTTTTATATAAAGTTATGTTGTGGTTAAGTGTACAACATATTTCTTAGATAATATGTTAATCAATGCGCATATTTTGCATTAACCAAAAAAGTTCCATCAGTCATAAATGGACTTAAGGAAGGGCCTATAGACTTTGACTGAAGGGTCAAATATGAGGAAATACTCTGGCTCTTTTTCTATTTTGATTATTGGGTCAATTTTTGGCAGCTCTATAATGGGCATAAGCGGTATAATCGGGTCAATTTTTATTTCTGGTGGCGGGATATATCTGAAGTCTGAGTCCATGTTCTCAACCTCCGTTTTTCATTGTTTTTCCGTATTTTCTGAAAATCTTATGCTTGTTAAGCGGATATTTTATATAAACTTATGTTGTAGCTGAAAGTACAACATCTCTTTTTTGGCATGACGCTTATTTTATTGGAATGTTATCTTCAATTACTTTTTGCGTATCATTATAGGGGTTGATTTCTATTTTTTGGTAATGCGCAGGAAAAGTTATATCTTGATAAACTGGTGCAACCCATTTGTTTTCATAATACCCATCTTTGACCTTTACAGTTTTTTCTTTAACAGGTAAACTGTGGCTGACTGACCAATTAAATGGAAGCCATTGTAAAACTGATCCGATTGCATTTCCGACCGGGTCTACTGTCTTCGTTTCATACTGTGGCTCCACCCAAACCTGCTCGTAATGCCCTTCTTTAACAAGCCTTCTTTCAGTTCTGGCTTCTATCTTTATTGATTTTTTATAAGTAAGTGACTGTAATTCTTCTAAAATCTTTTTAGTGGGAACAGTAGGCTTTTCTTTTCCTACATCAGTTGCTAATGCTCTTACCTTTTCTGTAAGCCCGTCGTATTTTTGATGAGCAATATTCTCTTTAATATTACTCAATCTTGAATGAAAGCGATTAATTGGCCTTGATGATACATAAGCATATGCGAGCAAACCAAAGATAGCCAATCCAATTACACCAACTATGCCTCTTTTCAACCAGCTTCCTGTTCGTTTTTCAAGATTATTGTATTTTTCTGGAAATGATGCATACTCTACGGCCTTTTTTTGGTTGACTTCGGGTAAAGGGGGAAGTAAAAATGCATTAAATGTTTCATCTGCAGAAGAAGGCGCAGTCTGAGCATTTTCATCTTGTATTTGCCTGGCTCTCTCTTCTAATTTCTTTATTTTCTCTTCAAGAGGATTTTTTTCTGCCATTTTTACCTTTCTGCATCTTCTGTTAATAAGCACTAATATTGCAAATTCAAGCTGCGGCACACCGCTTTGCATATTTCCAAGCCCCTTCTTTCATCTTTTCCAAAAGGCTTTTTGTCTACAAAATTTTTAACATTATCCTCAACGCGCTCTAAGCCGTAAGGAAATAATGCTGATACCAAGGTCGTTTTAGCTTTTTCTCTCATTTTTTCAATTTTTTCATCTACTTCATTAAGCTCTTTTTTAACTTTGTCAGTTATGCTATTGCTTTTTGCATATGCGCCTAATGCCGTATCTTGTTCCATTATTTCTTTAAGTCTTTCAGGCACGGGCAGCCCGGTTGATGGATCATAAGGCAATTCATCTACCAAAGAAATCAACGTGGCCTTTTTTGTTCCAAATTCCTCATAAATAGATGCTTCTTTTGCCTTGCTGCCGCTTGCTTCCTCTTCATGCAACTGCTTGGCTCTTTCTGCTAATTCCTTTATTTTCGTTTCAAGCGGATTTTCTTCTGCCATCTTGCCTCCCCTCAGGTAGAGATCTATTTAAATATATAAACTTTTTGTTATTGACAAGTGAAAATTATTTTTTTGCGAGCTCCTCAATTTTTTTATAAAAATCCTCTTTGAGTCTGGCGTCTCTTATTCTATATTCGCCTTTTTCTGCCTTTTCAGACAGTTTTTTGGCTAATGCTGAAAATAGCTCATGATCATTCAGTTTAGTGGATGATATGTTAAAACCGCTTTTTTGCCGGTATTCTGTCATTTCATGTAAATAATCAAGAAAAGTAGGATACATAGTATCCCATGGATAATTTTTTAAATAAGCAGATATGTCATTTGGCTCAGCATCAATATTCTTTTTCCAGAAATCTTCATTTTCTCTCAGTTTTTTCATTCCTCTTGCAAAAAACATGAAAAGGTCTTCAAACTGATAGAGAATTTTATTATCTACTTGGTCGTCTAATTGCTCTGCCTCTGTTGTGTCAATGCCCTGTTTTTTGCCGGACTGTATTATCTCTTCCAACATTGAATTGCATATAAAAGCATTAAAACACTCTTTTTCGGCAACTGGAATTGGTCCTTTTTCGCCACCGGGAAAAATCTTGTACATCTCTCTGAGCAGTTTCTCTTCTTCTTTGTGCATTTCGCTTAAATTATTAAATCTTCTTTTTATGCCAGAAAGCTGTGTGTTGTAGTTATGGTCTTTCATCAATTTTAGCGGGTTGTAATAAGATGATGATTTTTTCTCAGTTTTTGATGAAATTTGAGCCTCGGATTTTTTATGTTCTTCTTGTAGTGGTTTAGATTTTTCACTTCCCACGTAGGGAACAGATAATGTATTTTTTTTAATCTGCTTTTCATAAGTTGCAACGTGTTCTTTTTCAACAACAGGCATTTCATAAACAGGCTTTTTTACTTCTTCAACTTTGGTTGTTTCAACTACAGATTCTC
Source organism: Candidatus Woesearchaeota archaeon (assembly GCA_016180285.1). Classification (NCBI taxonomy): domain Archaea; kingdom Nanobdellati; phylum Candidatus Woesearchaeota; species Candidatus Woesearchaeota archaeon. The sequence continues at coordinate 20,315 of JACPBO010000022.1, read as the reverse complement.
TACTTCTAGAATTCCTTATACTAAAATAACCTAAACAGGAAATCAGGCCAATAGCAACAAATCCGATAATGCCCATTTTAACCCTCTTTCTTATCTCTGCAGAATGTCGTCTTTTGATTTCGTACTCTAGTTCCATAATCTTATCAATCAGTTTTGGCATTTTCTTTTGATGTGGTTAATGAAATTTCATGCACCTTTACAATGTCTTTATATGCTTCTTTTGTAGCCTTTGCATCAATTGATTGCCGTAAGTGCCCTATTTGGTCTCTAGATTCTGTTGATAAGCAGGCAAGGTAATGCAGTGCTTTTGCTTTGACTAATTTATTATCTTCATTTGAGCTTGCAAGTGCTGAAACTACATTGTGAAATAATGATCTTGCTACTTCATAATTCTTAGTGCTATAAGCAGTTCTTGCGCTTTTGAATTCAGGTAAAACAGCTGTGTCAACATTGCACTCATTAAGCACCTCGGTTTCTAAAGTTGCTGCTTTTTCCCTATAAAGCCTTGCCAACTCTGTATTTGCCTCTTTGTTAGAATTATCAATGTCATACGCCTTTTTATGCGCCTCAATTGCTCCGTCAACATCCCTATTTCTTTGTTTAACTCCACCCAGTATATTGTAAGTCTCTGCATCTGGTGAAAGCTGGAGTGCTTGTTCTAAACTATCAATTGCTTTATCCAAATCGCCATTTCTATAGTACGCAATACCTAATAATTTAAGTGCTGGGAATGAGTTAAGACCTGATAATAGGTTTATTGCGTCATCATACCTGTTTTCAAGAAGCGACAAGGACCCTTTGATAAGAAGCGCACATTCATGGTTGTAGTTTGAAGAATTTGGCGGTGTTTCTATGGTCTCGTTTAGGATGGTTTCTAATTTGCTTCTTATTGAACCAACCATCATCTTTTTAATCAGAGTACCATTTAACGCTTTTCTATATTCACAAAACAGTCTTTTTGCTTCTTTTAGTGTTTGATTCTCACCTAACTCCATTCCTGTAATGTCTCCCATGTTAGTTATTACAAATGTCCTTCTTTTTAGTTCTATTCTTTTCAATTCTTCTTCTAGTTCCAGTATTTTATCAATTAGTTGCGGCATTTTATTTTATCGGGATGTTATCCTCAATTACTTTTTGTGTGCCTGAATAGGAATTGACTTCTATCTTTTGATAATGTGATGGAACAATTACATCTTTATAAGTTGGTCCTATCCATTTGTTTTCATAATGGCCCTCTTTGACTTTTACTTCATTATCCCCCAGCCAATTATCAAACTTCTTGAAAGTTTCTGACTCGTTCATAGAAGGCGGTATCAAAACAGCAATGGGAGTGGTAAGTACCATAATAGTTCCCTTTGCTATACCTACTGCTACATTTTTTTCATACTCGGGGGGAACCCATGCCTGCTCATAATGCCCAGCTTGATCAACAACCCTTTCTGTTTTAGCTTCAACCTTAACTAATTTGGTGTAACTAAGATTCTTAACATCATCCAATAAAAATTTAGCATATGGTGAATTTTCTTTTTCAAGCTTAGCCGCCAATGCCAGTATATCTTGTCTTGCCCCTTTATCATCTCCGTATTTTCCGCCAATGATACCTTCCTTTATTTTATAAAAAACAGAGTTATAACTAACTGCATTTTTTATCCTCAATTCTAAATTGTGGACAGATTCTATTCTTTTTTCATCAACTTTAAGACCTGAATAAAGGCCAGATAAAGAAGCCAGAGATGATTCTAACTGCGTTATTTCTGCAGCATTCATTCTTTTTTGCATTAGTTGATTGAAGTTATTCTCAATCTGACCCAAGATATTATCGTACTCTGTTAATTTAGCTCCTAGTGTTCCGGCTTTTGCATTTAATGCTTGATATTTTCTCTCTTTTGGCAGTATTTTTAACGCAAGGCCAATTTTGTCATTTGCTTCATAATATTTTCCTTTTTCAAATAAACTATTGGCAGAATCAAACAATCGTTCTGCTGAAATTGTTTCTTGTATTTCGGCTATTAAATCATTTGTTCTTTTTGCCCTTTTTTTGTCGATATTTAGACCATCATAGACAACTAACGAAGAATCCAAAATTACAGGCAATCTTGTTTTTTCTTCATTTGTTATGCCGCCTTTCAATATGCTGTTATAATCTCTCTTTGCAAAAGCAAATGCTTTGTCCGCTCTTCCAATCTTTTCTTTTACAGTCTCTTCTACTTCGCTGCTCACTCCTTTATCAGGAAATACCCGAGAATGTTTTTTGTAATTAGAAATGACAGCAGTGGCAGCAGTAACAAACAAAATAAAGGCGGCTATTGAAGATCCTAATTTAAACCCCCTTTTCAAATATAGCCGCTCTATTTGAGGATTTCTTCCTGAATAAGGCAAGGCAATGGTGTGGGGATACATGATGTGCGGGTATGTTTTCTCTAGTTCTGCTGATTTTTTCTTTAACTTAGTTATTTTTGCATTCTTTTCTTGCTCTTTAATCTCCTTTATTTCATTTTCCAGTTCTATTATTTTATTGATTAGTTGCGGCATTTTCTTTCTTTTTATAAAAGTAAATATCAGATGATGCTCTGAAAGTTATTTTAGCACCGCCTTCTTTAGGCACTGCATTCAATACCTTAAAACAAAACACATCCTCTTTTTGATCTTCTTTAATAAGAACTGCATCATAGCCTTTAATTTTGGCCCTAGATAAGGCTTCTTTTCTTACCATTTCTCTCAGTTCTTCTTTAGCTTCTTTAACATCAGGACCATAATAACCACGGCCAAAAATATTGACATTGTCCAATCTATCAAAGAATGAGCGCTTAATAAGACCAAATACAGCATCAACATTTACCCGCTCACCATCTTTTCCATCATAAAATCCTTTTAAGACATCTGTTTCTCTATCAAAATAAAGTGGTGTTGTTTCTTCAGACTTATTAATTTGATTTTGTAAATTTTCTAATTCTGACTGATATTTTGTTTTTAGCTCATCAATCTGTCTTTGTAAATTCTCTCTTTTAGTTTCGTCCTGGATTCCACTTATTTCTTTCTCTAATTCCATAATTTTATCAGCTAGGTTTGGCATTCTTCCCCCAACCATAAAATAAGATAGCCAACTATATAAATTTTTTGTTATTGGTGAGTAAAAAATAAAAAGTTGTTTATATATAAAAATGTCAAAAATTTTCCACTTGTTTATATATAAAAATGTCAAAAATTTTCCACCAATCTTGGATTGGTGGCTGAAAGCCGCTCCAGTTTCAGCATATGGAAAATTTTTGAGCATGCTCAAAAACCACCTGATGCTGTAAACAATAGCGACATGCCGCCCATCTATGTTGGTGGTTTTCGACACATTTAAATAACCCAATAAAATAGTTAATCTATGCCAGAAGAACCAAAGCACTGGGCTGACCAAGCAGCTGAAAACATTGCAAGAGAAAAAGGCGAGAAGAAGCTCTATACATGCGCTGCAGGCATAACTCCAAGCGGAACAATACATATCGGAAATTTCAGGGAGATTATAACAGTTGATCTTGTTTCAAGATCCTTGAAGAATCTTGGCAAGAATGTGCGCTTCATCTATTCCTGGGATGATTTTGATGTTTTCAGGAAAGTTCCAGCAGATGCTCCAAAAAAAGAATTGCTCGAGAAGTATTTGCGTTATCAAATCACAGAAGTGCCTGACACTTATGACAATAAGCACAAATCGTATGCAGAGCATAATGAAAAAGAAGTTGAGGAAACACTGCCTTTCGTAAATATTCACCCCGAATTTATCTACCAGGCAAAAAAATACAGGAAATGCGAGTACGCAGAGCAGATAAAATATGTTTTGGAAAACAAGGCAGAAATTAAAAAAATCCTTGATAAATACAGGGCAGAAGAGAAAAGCGAAAACTGGTGGCCTGTTTCTATTTTCTGCGACAAATGCAAAAAAGACACAACAAGAGTCACAGATTGGGATGGAGCTTATTCTCTAACTTACGAATGCGACTGCGGCCATAAGGAGACATTTGATTTCAGGAAGAAGGGAATTGCAAAGCTGCCCTGGAGAATAGACTGGCCAATGAGATGGCATTATGAAAAAGTTGATTTCGAGCCAGGAGGCAAGGAGCATTCCACGCCTGGCGGATCAAGAACAACCGGAAATGAAATTTACGAGCTATTGTACAAGGAAAAAGCGCCTGTTTACCTGAAATATGACTTCATAACAATAAAAGGAACAGGCGGCAAGATTTCCAAGTCATTGGGCAATGTTGTTTCTTTAAGGGATACATTGGAAGTTTATGAGCCGAATATTGTAAGATGGCTGTTTGCCGGAACAAGGCCGGATGCAGAATTTGCAATAAGCTTTGATTTGGATGTTCTGAAGCTTTATGAGGATTTTGACAGGGTGGAAAGGATTTATTTTGATGCTGAAGATGTAAAGGACCAAAAAGAAGCAAAGAAGCAAAAAAGAATCTATGAATTAAGCGTTACAGAATTGCCAAAGAAGCTGCCTCTACAGGCTCAATTCAGGCATCTGGCAACTCTGCTGCAGATTTATGACAATGATTTTAACAGGATAAAAGAGATTTACAGTAAAGAAATTAAAGATGAGCATGATCTGAAAAAGTTAAAAAACAGAGCTGATTGCGTCTGGAACTGGCTGCAGAAATATGCCCCTGAAGAATTTAAGTTTAAAGTGCAGAATGATTTGAATGCTAAGCTGAACGAAAAAGAGAAGGAAGCATTATTGCTGTTGAAAGACAGATTAGAGAAAAATAAATATGACGACCAGACATTATTTGAAGAATTTTATAATATCTGCAAGGAAGTGAACATTGACAATAAAGAATTCTTTAAAGCAGCCTACAGGGTTTTGATTAACAAGGAAAGAGGGCCGAAATTGGCTAATTTTATCCTGACATTGGGAAAAGAAAGAGTTGTTGGATTGCTGAATAAGGTTTAAAAAATCTGCCGCTGGCGGGATTTGAACGCGCGACCTCCGGATTTCTTAGCTGTCATCGCCTTTCGGCTCCATACTCATTATGCAGTGCATATGAGTCCGGCGCAATAGGCCAGGCTATGCTACAGCGGCATTAAGAGCAAGATTTTTTATTGGTTTTATAAAGATTTAGTTTTTCAGAACTAAGAAATCATAAAAATCCAACAATCTTCTTTTTTATCTCTTCCATCTCCCCTTCTTCATACTTTCCCTGCGGCCACAGCTTCAGGCCGTCATTCTCATAGCGCGGCATAATATGAAAATGCGCATGCGGAACAACCTGTCCTGCTGCCTTGTAGTTTGACATTCCTAATGAAATTCCATCTGCATTCACGCCTTTCTTAACTGCAGACGCTATTTTTTTAGCAGCAACTACGAGCTTTTTTAATAATTCATCTGGAACGTCCAGCATAGTTTCATGATGCTCTTTTGGGATAACCAATGTATGGCCTTTATGAACCGGAAAAAGGTCCAGGAAAGCCAAAACATCTTTGTCTTCATATATTCTGCTTGACGGGATTTCTCCTTTGACAATTTTGCAGAAAATGCAGTTATTTTCCATTTTGATCGCCTTTGCTTATCAGCCATTCAGCTAATCTTGTAAATGCCTTCACGCGATGCGATATTTCTCTTTTGAGATCATGCATCTTTGCCCATACTTCATCATATCCTTCAGGTATAAAAATCCTTTCATAAGGCATTATATCGTCGCCTACATTATAAACCTTATCCGATATTTTTCCTTCGCATTTTGCCTCAAAAACTATTGGCTTTTTTCCGGACTCGCAGTATGCTGCTGCTGTTTTGAAATAAGCTGACCTGTCCTTGCCTTCCAATAGCTTGAAAATCCCCTCATAGCCAATGCTCTGGAAAACGAATTTTGGATGCGCTCCTGGAAAGTTCCTGTAAGCATTGAAATAAACGCCTGTATCGTCAACTATTATTGGCTTTTTATGCTTATTAGCCAAAAATTCAGCTGCCTTTTTGGCAACTTCAGCGATTTCATCTGACTTGTCTTCAGGCTTGTCTTCCTGTATCTGCTCTATTTCAATCTTAAATTTATCAAAAACCTCCTTGACTTCAGCGAATTTATGCCTGTTGTTTGTTACAAAGAAGAGTTTCATTTTTTGGTTTTTTGCTTCTTTAGATTAGGGCAGTACTTTGTTAAAATAAATAATTGCGAAATAAAAAAGGAGGAATATAATTTTTTTGAATTAAAAAAAAATTTTCTAAATAAATCATAGAAATTAAGAAAAAACATCTTTCTGGCATTTAAATTCTCTCTTTGTTTTCTTGAAAAAAATTCTATTTTTTTAGGAGGGTTCCCTTCCCAGTAACCAATTATTGTAAAATTTAAGTTTTTCAAGAAAGAGGTAAAACTATTTTTACTCCAAAAATTTATATGTCCGTCTGAATTTCTCATGCCCAATAATCTTATAAAATTTCTTATGGGGGTATTTTCTAATGGGATTTTTATAATTTGGTACTTAGCTATCCTTTTAACCTCTTCTAATATTTGTTTCTGGTTGGGAACATGTTCTAATACATCTATTAAAAGAACTACATCTACCGCCTTATTAAATTCAGATAAATTCTTCATCTTGCAGTATTTAGCTACAGGAAAATGTTTTTTCGCAGATCTGATCATAGAAGAAGAGATGTCAACCCCATAGCATTTATTTATATTAAGCGAAAGACTTAATTTCTTTAATATATATGCGGGACCACATCCAAAATCAAGTATGCTGTTAAATTTTAATTCCGGAAATTTTGAAAGTAAGCTTAATATTTTTTTTGTTTTCCATTCCGAAGCTAAAAGTTCATATTTTTTCCTTCCATTAGCTAACCAAGAATTACCATAGTCTTCATAAAATCTGTTTTCTGTTTTTTGGCTCATTTCAACCTTGTTTCTCCCTTATAATGCCTGCCTTTTCAAGGATCGTAGCTATTACTGTATCTGCTATTTTTTCTACGTCATGCGCAGTTCTTTTTCTGTGCTTTAATTCTCCGAGGCAAACTTCTTTTATTCTTAAGCTTTGCTTTACTGCATCCACCAGTATGCTTATATCAATGCCGTAATCATTTCTGAACTCTATGCGCTCAAAAAATCTTTTTCTGGCAGCTATCTGGCCGCTTACAGGATGTGTAAAGCCGGTTGCCGAGAAAAGATGCTTAAGCAGGGGCTTGTAAAGGAAAATGCTTGTTCCGGTCTTCGACTTATACTGGGAAAAATATGATTTTACAAAATCTGCCTCATTTTTCAAGATAGGATCAATCAGCATATTTGCTTTTTGAGGAGTCAATGATTCAATATCAGCATCAATAAAAACAATTATGTTTCCTTTTGCGTTTTCAACTCCGGTGCGCATTGCCGCGCCTTTCCCCATATTCCTTTTATGTTTAATTACCTTAACTCCGCTAAGCTTCGCTTTTTCATAGGTTTTGTCTTTGCTTCCATCATCAACTACGATTATTTCATTAACTCTTGATTTTTTGATTGTTTCTATGACTTTAGTTATAGTCTTTTCTTCATTATAGGCTGGAATGACTGCGCTGACAAAATCTTTATGGAATATGCTGTATAAATTCTGAAAAAATTCATTAACCATCTCAAAAATATTACCCCGTTTCATCATAAATGCAAAAAAATCAGGAATATATAAATCTAACGCAAACTTTATATATGTTATTGATTGTAATGTTCTTGATAATAAAAAATGTTAATCATAAATTTAGTATTGTTTTTGGCTGCCTGCATTGTTCTAGTTTTAAGCGGGACATTTCTTGTGAAAAGCCTCGCAAAGATCGCTTCTTTTTTAAAGCTTGGCGAATTTGTTGTTGCATTCATCATAATGGCTTTTGCAACATCCATTCCTGAACTGCTTGTCGGAATAACATCTGCTTTTGCAAAGAATTCTGCATTGTCCCTTGGAAATGTCATAGGCGCTAATATTATTGACCTGACATTTGTTGCCGGCGTCATCACTTTATTGAAAAGAGAGATAAAAATAACAAACAAAGCGATAAAGATCGATGCGCTGTATATGTTCTTTATTGCTTCGCTGCCTGTTGTTCTGATGATTATCGGAAATGGCTTGTCAAGAATTGATGGTGTTATTTTGCTGGTGGCTTTTGCGATCTATATGAGAAAATTAATGAAGCAAAGAATCGGGCTCAGAAAGGAGCTGAAGAACCATATAAAAAGATGGGATGTTGTATTCTCTGTTTTTATTTTCATCGTAAGCCTTGCAGTGCTGTTCCTTAGTGCACAATTTGTTGTGCAATATGCTACAGCAATATCAGCGGATTTTATGCTGCCGCCCATTCTTATTGGCTTGTTCCTGGTTTCAATTGGCACGACATTGCCCGAGCTTACTTTTGAGAGCAGGGCTGTGCTAAGCGGGCATTCTGAAATGGCGCTTGGCGACTTGATCGGCTCTGTTGTTGTAAATTCAACATTAGTTTTAGGAGTAACTTCTTTGATTTACCCGATAAGCGCAAACTTTTTGCTGTTTTTGACAAGCTCTGTTTTCATGCTTATTGTAGCGTTCTTATTTTCAACTTTTGTTGAGAGCGGCAACAAGCTTTACTGGAAAGAAGGAATTGCACTGATACTGCTTTATATGTTCTTCATCATCATAGAATTTTATATAAAGATGGTTGCAGGGGCATAGCCATAAATAAATTAAACGTAAACTTTATATATGCTCTAAAACCTTAAGTTTATAGGTGAACAATATGTATGAAATATTTTATTCAATTATACTGATCGTATTAGGAACAGCCTTAGCCTATCTGATAAAGATGTTCATGGAGAAATATGTGAAAAGAAAGGTTGGCAAATGGTCAAAAAACCGCATTTCTTTTGCAGCAAAACATCTTGGTGATTTCTTAAATCTGCTCAAGATAGTGCTCATGGTTTTTGTATTTTTGGTTTTTTTATCTTACGGATTAGGTCAGATTAAAGAAAATTCTTTCATACTCTTGTTATCTGAGTATATGATCTACCTTTTACCAAAACTGTTTACAATAACCATTATATTCTTGATAGGAATTATTTTAGCCAGGATGATTGGAAAGGCAATAGAAAAATTCAATCACAATTATTCATACCTTGCTTCGTTCTTTATGCAGGCGATAATAATAATAGCAACAATACTTACAGTCTTAGAGTATGTAGAAATAAAAGCAACTGCCTTTTTTGAGATATTCAGGGTTCTGCTTTATACAATTGGCCTTACAGCAGCAATATCATTCGGCATAGCAATAGGATTTTCCATGAAAGATGAGATAAACAAGGTTTTTAGGAAAAACAATAAAAAGAAGAACAAATAAGCATCATATCTTTTCCTTCAGCTCTGTTAGATTCTTTATCTTATTCTCATATTCCCTCATGCCCCTTCTGTCAACAAGGATGCCCTTTATGCCTGCTTTCTGGGCAGCCATAATGTCTGATTCCATGCTGTCACCCACCATAATAACTTCTTCTTTTTTCAGCTTTAATTTTTCAAGTATTAACTCAAAGGACTGGGCATCTGTCTTCAATAACCCTGTTTCATAAGACAGGGAGATTTCATCAAAGTATTTTTTCATGCCGAACTTTTCCAATATCGGCTCAACTGAAAAGCCGTCTGTATTGCTTAATAAAACTAATTTATGTTTTTTCTTTAATTCCTCAAGAACCGGAATTGCTTCCTCAAACGGCTTTGCCAATAGCCTGTTCTTGTTCCACATTCCGACGCATTTTTCGATCTGGTAATCCTTTGCTGGAATCTGGAATTCATTGCACACTGCCTCAAATGCCTGCATCAAAGACTCATATTTCTTAGTCATGAAAACCCTTTCAAAAGAATGAACTTTGCCTGCCTTATCGGGCTTGGCTCTACTCCGTTCTCAACCAAAGTTCCCCAAAAGTCGAATATTACTGCCTTGATCCCCATGAAAAGAGGTAAAATGCAGGTTATTATAAAGCTTTTGGTTTATCAAAAGCTAGGAACGCAAGCCAAAGGCGTTGACTCTGCTTTCGGATTATTTGCATACAGATAAATATATAAGCTGTTTTAAAAAAATAGATCATATGCAATGGAATGAAATCTTTAAAAAAGAAGGAAAAGTATTTACAAAAATCCAAGAAGATATCCCTGAAGTTTTAAAGTTATTCAAAAGGCATAATGTGAGGAGAATCCTGGATTTAGGCTGCGGCTCCGGGAGGCATACAGTATATTTTGCTAAACAAGGATTTGATGTTTATGGGATTGATATTGCTAAAGAAGGATTAAATATTACAAAATCATGGCTGAAAAAAGAAGGCCTTAAAGCAAATTTGAAGATGGGTTCTGTTTACAATAAACTTTCCTACCCAAACGATTTTTTTGATGCGATAATAAGCATTCAAGTACTACATCATGCACTAATTGAACGAATTCGAAAAGTGATTAGTGAGTTGGAAAGAATTCTTAAGCCAAAGGGCATTGTTTTCATTACAGTTACAAAAAGAAAAATCATTCCGAAAATAAGGGAAAGACCAAAAGTAATAGCACCAAGAACTTATATGCCTGCTAAAGGAGAGGAAAAGGGACTATTGCATTATATTTTTACCAAGGATCTGCTCAAAAAAGAATTTAGAAATTTTAAGATTTACAATATTTGGGTTGATTCTGATAAATTCCGTTACTGCCTTTTGGGTGAATTAAAGAAATAACTCACGTATTCTTTTTATAAAATTCAATTGCTAACTTTGAAGGAAGAAAATGATTTTCAGGAAGATCGTCCAATGAAAACCACTTGACATCAGCATGCTCTTCAGGCTCCATTATTCTTGGATCGCCTTTTAAAATGTCTGCAATGTAAACTATTGAAACCCAGTGCATTTTGTTGCTGAAAGTTTCAGTTAAGGTAAGGAATTTTTTGATTTTTATATCAATGCCTAGCTCCTCTTTTATTTCCCTGACTGCTGTATCTCCTGATTTTTCGTTCAATTCCACTTTTCCGCCGGGGATGCTCCACTCACTTTGATTTTTTCTGAGCATAAGAAGAATCTTGTTATTTCTGACAATAATCACACCTACGCCAACGCCGATGAAATCAACGCCGTGCTTCATAAGCTAAAAAAGAAAGAACAGCTATATAAACTTATATCTTCCTCTGCGCCCTTTCCATCTCAAAGAATTCTCCCTCATCTACTGCCTCATTAAGAAGATCCTGCGCAGACCTGACCCTCGCCATAGTGCCTATCTTGCCGCAATAAGGGCATCTCTCCGGCATCTTTTCCTTGTCCATTCTGTATCCGCACTTTTTGCAATATAGGCTTACCATATCTTTCCCCATATTATTCAGATATTTAAATTTTTCTAATGTGCCCTTCTGTCATGCGCTCTCAGGCTTGGCCTTAGCTTTTCAGCTCCCTTGCCTTTATTGGTTAATAAGCCCCTGCTTCTCTTGCCTGCTGCTGTAAGGCCTCTGAAAACCCTGCCTCTCTGGCTGATGATCCACTTAATTCTGTCATCAGCAGCTATCTGAGGATGAGCCCTGTCAACCAGTATGACTTCATACCAGTAATGCAGGCCGTCTTTCGCTACAAAGTATGAATTAAGAACCTCGCAATTAGGATAATTTTTGACTGCCCTCTGCTCTGCAATCCACTGATAGGACATTGCCAGATCTTTCCTTACTGAAGAATGCTTTGGCCTTCTTGGATGCCTTGTCTTGGGCCTTTGCCTTCCATGGCGCATAACACTTTGCCTTACAAGTATAAACCCAGGCTTTGCCTTATAGCCCAGAGATCTTGCCCTGTCAAGCCTTGTAGGATGCTCGATCCTGACTGTAACCGGCTCATCCCTGAACTGATTAAGCCTCTGCCTTAGAATTATTTTTAATTCATCAGTTGGTTTCTTCCACAACTGCCTCAGATATTTGTAAGTTCCCATTTAAGCCTCCATTATTATGATAATTATTTGAGATTCAAGGAAGCAATTCCTCACATTTCTCATAACACGGAAATGGCAATTTATTTATAAAACTATCTGAAATCCCAAATCATAGCCTGCATTAATCACAGAATTATTCCCTCGATTCTTCATCGCATTTGGGGTAGACGCCAAAATAAGACAATAAGCCTTCCCCGATTGCCGTGATAATGGCTAATGATATAACAAATAAAACAACGAAAAGGAAGTAATTCACAAGATTTTGAAATGTCAGCTGCACAGAGGGCAATTGTATTAAGGACTGAGGCTCAAAAATCAGCCTATAGAAAAAGTAAACCATTATGCTGAGCAAGGAAGCAAGAAAAAGGGAAAATAAAAAGGATTCTATTTCTCTCTTTAACCCGCTGTAATCGCCCTTATTTGACCTTGCCAACAGTTCTTTCTTTGCTTTTTTAGAAAGAATTTTTGCCAATATTTTTGACTTGTTTAACAGGCTGGATATTCTCAATATTATCACTAAAGAAAAAGAAACCAAAAAAGACAGGCTGAATAGTTCAGTGTAATTTTTTGGGATAAAGTTATTACCGGGCGTATCTTCTATTTTTGGATTTAAAGCCGGGGACATTAGGAATGCAAAAACTATTCCCAAGGTCAAGCCCGCAGTAAGGTAAACTTTCATAACTTTGGGGAATCTTCTTTTAAAGGCTTCATCTTTATATTTATGGTAGACCAGCAGCTTCTTAACCTGAACATATGTGAAGTTGGGAATGAATGCAAAAGTTATACCGAAAAGAATAAGCAGGAAAATGATTTTAAACACAAGGATCATTTTAAGACAATGCTGTTTCTTTGGCTGACTGATAGACCTCAAAAAGAATCAGGAACATGAAGAATGTCAGGCCCAGCATTATTAATCCTGCAAAAAATAAATACATTGCAGTCCCGCCGGTACCCAAATACAGCAACAAACTCATTAAAGATGATTCCGGCATATTTCTATAATGCCGATACGCATATATAAATCTTTCGCTTCATTTTTAGCTTTTGTTAAACCAAAACATTTAAAAACAACTCCCAAATCTCTTTTATTATGGCAAAGCTAAGAAAAGGCGTATCATACAGGTTTTTGGAAAGGCCTTACACAAGAAAGAGCAAATACAGGAAGCTGTCTTATGTCAGAGCCTCACCCACAAGCCATGTTGTAAGGTATAATATGGGCGATGTTAGCAAGAAATTCCAGCTTACAATGAACCTTATTTCGCAGGATTCCCTGCAGATAAGGCACAATGCAATTGAAAGCGCAAGGGCATCCTCAAACAAGATACTTGAAGAAGCTCTGGGAAAAAGCGGCTATTTCTACCAGATAAGAATGTATCCCCACCATATTTTGAGGGAGAATCCTCTTGCATCAGGAGCAGGAGCAGACAGGATGAGCCAGGGAATGGCAAAGCCTTTTGGAAAGCCCGTTGGCATAGCTGCTCAGGTTAAGAAAGGCAAGATCATATTCACTTTAAAAACAGACAAGCAGAATCTTAAATTAGGGAAAGAGGCGCTGTCAAGGGCGAAGAGAAAGCTGCCATGCAGATGCCTTATTGAAGTTGTTGAGAATAAAAATTAATTCTGATGCGCGTCATATATCTTGTTGATTAAAGCCAAAGTTTCTTCCAATAATTTCTTACGATCTTCTTCTGAGACTATCTTTATTAGCTCTGAATAATTTGTATCATTCAGGCCTCTGCCCGTATACAACCCATTTTTAAAGAAAAAAGCATCGATCAAAGCATTTGGAATGCCGGCATATATGAACTCGTTCAGTTCAGCATCGAACACAGGTTCACTCTTGTATGTTTTAATGCTGTCCAAGCACCTTACTCTTTCAATGACATTGCAGTCTATGCCATAATATTTTTTATCCAAGTAGCTTGATCCTGTGTCAAAACCGCAATGAATGTCCAGCAAAAGATCAAAGCACTCTTCCTTGATTTTTCTTGTAGTTTCCCGTTCGGAGCTCTTGCAGTGGTCTCCTGTTTTGACATTGCTACCCTTAATTTCGTGGAAAGCTATATTTCTGTCTCCCTTAAGATTCCTTATTAAATACTCTTCCCTGACAGCCCTGCCCCAGTCTATTTCTCCATAATGATATCCGAGTGTTATTAATGCTTTAGTCATATATTAGTAAAAAAGCGGCTCTTATTTAAATTTTTCTAATCTGTAACTTTTATAAAGTAATTAAAATATAAATCAAAAACTTTATAAATAAGGCGCTTTTTCTCAGTTTATGGCATTGACGCAATTCAGATCCAATACAAAAGCGAGCGGCGGAAGAATCAAGGATTACAGGAAGAAAAAGCTGCATGAGCTAGCTAGAGAGCCTTCTTTGACAAAATTAGGCGAGTTGAGAAAAAGAATAGTCAGGGCTATGGGCGGAATGATAAAGCAGAGGCTTCTTTCAACTGACATTGCAAATGTTTATGACCCGAAAACAAAAAAATATGTCAAAGCTAAGATAAAGACAATAACAGAGAATCCTGCAAATAGGCACTATGTAAGAAGGAATATAATGACAAAAGGAACGATCATAGACACAGAGGCAGGCAAGGCAAGGATCATGTCAAGGCCTGGGCAGAATGGATCAGTTGATGCTGTGCTGATTTCTTAAGTGTTACTTTTAAGTGGTTAAGAAATAGAAAGATTTAAATAGCGGTGAATAAACCTTTTTAAAATGAAACTTTAGTTTTGAACAACTAACTTAAGGTTTGACAAAATGACAAAAACTAAAAAGAATTTAAAAGAAGACCTCTTTAATGTTAAAGAAGCTAACTTTGTTGGTCCTGAATATTCTAATGAGAAAAGTCTATTTTTTGTTGACGATCCTCACAAGATGATAACATCCTTAAAAAATAGAATAAAAGAATGCGGACTAATTGAAAAGCTAGAAAAAGAAACAAAAGAAAAAACTGGAGAATATATAGGTGATATTGAAGAACTAATGGAGGAAGGCAACGGTAAAATCTTTCTTGCATATAAAGGAATATTTGTATTGAAAAAACCCAAATATGACGGAGATATTCCCGTAGCATATCCTTATAATCTTGATAAAAAAAGAGCATTATGTTTTTTACTGGCCTCTCATGACAAATCTTGTTATTTAATTAAAAATGACAAGCCCTTAGTTGAAGAATTAATGCAGAACATGATGGCGTATTTAGACTTAAAAAGGAAAAAAGAGAAAGTTCCTTTTGCAGACCATAGGTCATGCGGCACTGATTTAAATCGCGAAAACCATAGGGCAGCAAAGAAATTTTTAGGATCTTATCGGATTTTAAAAAGGCACACTATGGAAAAAGGGGACGATTTTGAAAAATTTATTTTGATGGCCTCTTTATCAGCAGTCTATCCTGATATTATGTCTGTTTTTTCGGGGAATAAAGAAGAACTCGACAAATATAGAATGATCGAGAATATCA
Source organism: Candidatus Woesearchaeota archaeon (assembly GCA_016180285.1). NCBI lineage: Archaea > Nanobdellati > Candidatus Woesearchaeota > Candidatus Woesearchaeota archaeon. The sequence continues at coordinate 4,944 of JACPBO010000022.1, read as the reverse complement.
GAAACATAAACCCTGAAGAGAAAATAAATGGCGAATTAAAATATTGGAGTGAATCTTATTTTCACAGCAGATTCAGTCAACCAGGAAGATTTTGGCAGATGATCAAGCAAAAATAATAAATACTAATCCTTATTTTTTTATTTTATGAGCCAAATACAACTAATTTACAACAAACTTCACTCATCTTTCGGCCCGCAGGGCTGGTGGCCTTTGACCATTTCTGGCCATAAAACAATGCATCATTCAGGAGATCCCAGAAATGACAAGCACAGGCTTGAGATCGTAATCGGAGCAATACTTACCCAAAATACAAGCTGGAAGAATGTTGAGAAAGCGCTTTATAATCTGAGTAAAAATAAGTTAATTGACCTTGAAAAACTGAAAAAAATAAAAAAAGGCAGATTAGCGGAGCTGATCAGGCCTTCAGGCTATTACAACCAGAAAGCAGAAAGACTGAAGATAATGGCTGATTTTTTATCAATGAATTCTATGGAAAAATTAAAAAAATTACCGCCAGAAGAGTTAAGAAAAAAACTATTGCCAGTAAATGGCATCGGGCCAGAAACAGCTGATTCCATCATTCTGTACGCTTTCCAGAAGCCAATCTTTGTAATTGATGCCTACACAAAAAGGATTTATTCAAGGATTTTTAATGCTAAAGAACAAATAAAGTATGACGAACTGCAGGATGTTTTTTTAAAAAATTTAAACATAAAAAATAACAATGAAAAAATAAAAGTTTTCAATGAATACCATGCATTACTGGTTGAATTGGGGAAGAATTACTGCAAAAAGATTCCGATATGCACAGAATGCCCCATAAATAAGCTTTGCAGAAGTTGTCAAATTCGATAAGTTTTTAAATTAGAATATATTTTCATAAATAAAGAGGTGGTCGTGACCTCAGCATGGGTTCTGAGAGGGGCAAAATGGCTAAAACTTTATGGGAACGGTTCAATCTCGCAGAAAAAAATCCTGATAGGGGCGGAGGCATTTTATATTGCTTAAGATATGATTATGACAGAATCAACGCTCATCGTGAGTGCATAGTTGCGGCATTAAAGTCGATGAAGTTTCAGTTAGAAGAAGTTGATGGCGGAATTGCTGCTGTTCCTGAAAAGCCATTAACTGATCATGAGGGCAACAAAGCATATATTCTGTTGGAAGAATTATCGGTATTAAATGAAGCTCAGGAATATATCGAGGCGGGATATGGCTATATTAAAAATATTGAGGCGCTGAAAGATAGGCTTGTCTCGCATTACCTTTCTGTTTTTTCTAAATCTAAAAATTTAATAGATGCGTATAATTTTGTTGACATGGTTATTCCTGAAATTGTGCATGATATTAGGGTTGCTGATGCACAAAATGGCATTTTATCCAATAAAGAGAAAAAAACACTGGATGATCTGCTCGAATTCTCAAAAAGGCAGACAAATTTATTGAATGCACGGGGCGGATTAGCGGTAATTGGCTAATTTTAATATGCATAAAAACCAACAAATTTAAATAATAAAAACAAATTAAACCACTAAAAGAGGTGTTTATGGCTTTTCTGTGGTTCGGAAGGAAGAAAGAGGAGGCAGCAGATTTCAGCAAGGATCTTGCAGCTGATTTAGGCCAGGACTTTGGACAGGGTTTTGACCAGGGATATCCGCCTCAGCAGAGGGATGATCTTGGCTTGCCGTCTTATGGCCAGAATGCCTCAGCTCCTGAAGCATTTTCACCTTATCCGCAGCAATCTATGGGGCAGTCTTTTGCTTCTGTTCCTTCATCAGCAACACAGAGGCAGTTTGGATCTTCACAGCCATATCAGCAGCCGACAGGCACAAACCGGGACATAGACTTATTAGCAAGCAAGCTTGATGCGATTAAAGCAACGCTTGATGCAATTGACCAAAGGCTCAAGACAGTTGAAAGGCTGATACAGGGCGATGAAGGGTATAAGTTCAAGAAAGGATGGTAAATTTTTCTTAAAATCCGTAAGGTTTATATATTATAGCCAGTTATAGCACTCTACAGGAGGCTATATAAAATGACCACAACAATACAAATATCAAATAATGTAAAAACAATATTGGAAAGCATGAAGCTCTTCAAAAGGGATACGTACAATGAAATAATAGAAAGGATGCTTGAAGATGATCTTGAATTAAATGAAAAAACTAAGAAAGAAATAGAAGAGGCAAGAAAAAGAATAAAAGCCGGGAAATTTATAACTCATGAGGAAGTTAAAACGAGGCTTGGTTTGTAATGCATTTCAGCATAATATGGGATGAAAAAGCCTATGATGAGTTAAAAAAACTTGAGGCATCCATCCATAGAAGAATCGAAAAAAAAGTTTCAGAGCTGTCTGAGGATCCTTATTTAAAAGATATTAAGAAGCTGAAGGGAACTGAAGGATATAGGTTAAGGGTGGGCGATTACAGGGTTATTTTTGAAATTGAAGGCAATAAAATTCAAATTTTGAAAGTGGGCCATAGAAGAAATATTTATGATTGAATTTAAAGGCATGCCACTAGTTTAAACTGATTAAACATTTCTGACATTTTTCTCAGGCGGGCTTGCATCTGCGCTTTTTACATTTCCATTAAACTGCTCCTTCGGAGCTTTAATGTTTTTATTTGACAGCATTTCCACCTGCATTCTTTGTATCTCCATCAATCTGCCCCATTGGTGCTTTAACAGCAAGTCAAGCTTTTCATGCAAATGCTGGATCTCTAATTCTGCTTTGAGATTGACTTTATAATCCATCTGCGCCCTTAACCTGTCTCTTTCTTCCTGCCTTTTCTGGCTCATCATAATAACAGGAGCTTGGAGGGCAGCAATGCAGGATAACGCCAGGTTTAAAAGAATGAATGGAAAAGGGTCAAATGCCCCGGCAGCTAAAAAGATCAGATTAACGATAATCCATAAAGCTATAAATGCCAAAAAACCGAATATAAATCTCCAGCTTCCGCCAACTTCTGCAACCTTATCAGCAATTTTTTCGCCAAACGTAAGCTCTTTTTGAAATTCTTTTTCAATGTCCTGCGAGAGCGCATTATGCCGCCTGATGCTTCTTGCTACTTCTTTTTCGAGCTTTGTAATTCCATTTTTGCCTTCTTCAAGAATATGGCTCACATATTTATATCTTGAATTTTCAAGGCATTCGTCGCATATAGCGCTTTTTGTGGTTATGTAAGGCAGGGAATTCCTGATATGATCCAGCAACTCAGGCGCTATAATTTCAGCCTCAAATAACCTGTTAAGAGAAACATCTTTTGCGCAGATATCGCATTTCTTTTTTATCGGCATAGCAGGCATAAATGGCTTGGATTTATAAATGTTGAGATTTCGTCTTTCAATCCTTAATTTAGAGAAAGTTTTTTATAGTATATTGAAAATAAAACAAATAATGAAAAAAATTCAGAAAGAAGACAAAAAAGACGCAAACAGTTCTCTAATGTTTTTTTTAATGCCCATCTTGGTTGTTCTTTTTGACCAAATCACAAAATTCTTAATTAAAAATTATCTGGCATTAAGCCAATCCCTGCCTATAATAAAGAACATCGCCTATTTCACCCATATTCAGAACACGGGCGCGGGGTTTGGATTGTTCAGGAATTTTAATTCTGTTTTGATTTGGACCTCTGTAATCGTAATTGGAGTTATTCTGTATAATTATGACAAAATAATAAAAAATAAAACAACAGCCATTGCCTTATCTCTGATCCTCGGCGGCGCAGTTGGCAACCTAATTGACAGGATATTTTTGGGCTATGTTGTTGATTTCATTGACTTCAGAGTATGGCCTGCGTTCAATGTTGCGGATTCTGCTGTTACAATAGGAGTTTTGATTTTAATAGTTCACTTTTTAAAGAAAAAAGATTGAAATCCTATGATGATTTAGTTTTTCTTTATAATATTGTGATGACGTAGCGCGCAATTCTAATGCCTTAATTTGCATTTATCAAATTTAACAGCCGTTGAAAATCAAGGCTAGAAGATCGATCCCACAACATAACATCTTTATAAACATTGATTTCAGCATATGATAGCGGGCTGGTGGACATTATATTGTACATAATCCTTTTTCCATTAGGTGGATCAAAATATAACTTGTCTTGGCTGTCTATGCATGTTTCATCGGACATGTAAACTTCATAGCCTCTGTCAATTGCGCATTTGGCTGCCTCTGTGACGCAATGCTCGCCAATTTCACCCACAAGTACCAGGTTTTTGTGCCCGAATCCCTGAAGAAGAGCGTCTAAGCTGCCGCTGCTGAAAGCGCAATGATTCAGCCCTTCTTTTTTCATGAATGTGTTATTAAAATATTTTTCCAGCTTGCTCCTATAAGATTCATTGGTTGTCCACCCGTCAAGGGTTATCCGGCCAGGAGGTGTTTCTACAGTAACCACTGGCATGCCTTTTTCCATTGTTTTATTGATAATATAGCCGATATTGGCTACATCTCCTCCGAATTTCGGATGCGCCTTAAGATCAATAACAATAAGAGAATACCCCTTGGTATTTTCAGGCGCCTTTACTGGCGTGCTTTCCTCTCCGCTGCAAACAGCCGCAGCTAAAACTAAAAGTGTTGGCGCCATTATATAGCTGATTGCTCTTCTAGCCCATTTTAATTTCGTTGAAATAAAGTCCATGACCATACTGGCAGATATATATCTCCCATATTTAAGCTTTTCTATATTTAACTATTAAGTAGTGATAAATTATATTTATGAAGACAGAGTCCCGGGTTTGATATTGTTTATGGCATCGTAGAGCGCCCAGCAAAAAGAACAGCATACTGCCACTCACGACTGGAGAATGTTAAGATGAACAACGCTAAACTGACTTAGTTCATAGGGTTAAGTCAACTCTTGTGAGTTGACTCCATTTCTATTGAAATGGTAAAAAAATAAATTAAAGAAACAATTAGCTCCCTCTAGTGCTTGGAAACTG
>JACPBO010000021.1 GCA_016180285.1 Candidatus Woesearchaeota archaeon | reverse complement strand
CAGAACTAATGGCATATGAGAGTTGGAGGAAGAAGGACAAAATCATTGAAATATTGTCTTCAGATTTTAAACCATTTATAGAAATGATTATTGAAAAGTTTCCAAAAAGGACTGTTTTGCGCTCTTCCGACATCAATGAGGATTCTTTAAAGAATAGACTTCCTGGTTTTTATACAACGAAATTTGTAGGGAATGTTGATGAAGCAAAATATTTGTTTTACTTGCTAAATGCTGTTGCTGATATTTGCGCAGATTACCTCGATTCAGATAAAGTAGCATTTAGGTCAAGAAAGCAAATGAAGGATGGCTTGGGTTTGCTTGCTCAGGATGTTGTTGGAAGGGTGCAAGGAGATGAGTTTGTTAATCAATTATTAGGACTTGAAAAATTCTACCCTGATCTGAGCGGCTATCTTAATGCAGCATTTCCTGATAAAGTCATTGTTGGTTTTTGCAAAGGGCTAGGTTCTATTGCTGTTGATGGCAAACCGCACTATATATTTGAATATTCAAGGAGAAGCGGAGAGGTAAAAGCAACTAGTGCTTTTCAACAAGAAGTAACTTATTTTGAAAATGGAAGAATAGTAACTAAACCAATAGACAGACAGGTGGTGCTCTCAGAGGAATTTATTAAGCATTTTGTAGAAAACGCGTTAAAATTCGAACAAAAACTACAATTTCCTGAAGGATTCGGTTTGAATTTTGAATTTGCAATCCCTTCTTTAGACAAATTAGTTGTTTATTCAATTCAAAATGCTCCATTGCCAGTTAAGAAGGGAACAGTAGCTATTGAAGTTGCAGAATCACCTCTAATAAAACCAGGGGGATATATTGGAGTTGGGTCAAAAACTTTTACAAATTTCGTGTTTATGCCTCCACCAAAAAAAGATCATAAAAATGGCGCATTGGCATGCCCTTATGAATACAATTTTACTAAATATAACGAATCACATCATGATTATTTGCTTTTTATTCTTCCTAAGCATATTTTGATTGGGAATACTAAATCACCAAATGGAACATACAAGTTCACCAATACCTACAATGCAGGTGGTATTGTAGAAGTCCACGAATCTGAGGGTACACACTCCCCTTCTGCAGGAGCAACACATTTTGCCAATTTTATAAGGTGTATAGACCAATTATTTTTGTCAGGCGAACCAACAGAACATTATTTAAAACTGAAGGAGAATTTTGTTGATAAATCAGCTTCTGCTTTAATCGCAGGGAAAGGAGAAATCTATATGGCTGTTGATGAAAATGCTAAAAAAGGTGTGCTAGATTTAAGAAAGGTTGACGAAATAAAATTATATGAGGGGTAAAAATGGCAGTAAAAGAACTATTAATTAAGCTTGGAGTTGAGCAATCTGAGAATGAAGCAGGAGAGCAAGGGAAAAGACTAAACGAGTTAACTACAAAAGTAAAAGAAGCCTATCAAAGAGTCAGGCAATATTTTGATGAGGTAATTAAAGATGATCAACAAGTAAATGATTCATCTAAAAAACATAGTGAAGTAAGGAAAGATTTAGCGACATTAATGGAATATACCGCTCTGTTTGATGATAAAAATTCAAATTCATCCGGGGAGTCGGAAGATTGCCACATTAAAAAATATTATTTGACTGTAGGAGGGGAAAATGCCATTAGCAGTCGAGGGGCATTAGAAACATTAATAGGATATTTTGGTCAACCTCAAAAACAAAAAGAAGAATTATATCTTGATGGCCCTGTGCTAGTTGGAAAGCTGGTTTTTAAAGAATTAGAATTCTTGCAAGATGAATTAGGGCACGATAAATGGAATTTTGGCAGAGAAGGAATGGTTATCATGACTGGCCAATTGGCTTTTCTAAAAAAAGAAAATGGTTTGACCCATATTGCAGTATACCGACCATTTGAAGAGTCGGTTGATGATGAAGCATCTATACAAATTTTCGAGTATAATATTAAAGACCTTGGGCAATTTAAGGGCAAAATTAATAAATGATGCTGCATTAATATGCTTATGAAAAACATTCTGAGCACAGGCTCTGATGCGCTTGATCTTCTTCTTGAAGGAGGCTATGAAAAGGGAATAATAACAACCTTGTACGGGCCGGCAAGCTCGGGTAAGACATGCTCGTGCATGCTTGCAGCAATAAATGCAGTAAAAGAAGGAAGAAAGGTCATTTTTATTGACAGCGAAGGCGGGTTTTCTGTTGAAAGGTTCAAGCAGATAACATCTGATTATGAGACTATCCTCAAGAATATAATTTTTTTGAAGCCCATGAATTTTGCCCAGCAGAAGGAAGTATTTGAAAAATTAAAAGACATTATAAACGAAAAAATAGGGCTGGTTGTTGTTGACACAATTTCGATGCTTTATAGGTTAGAGCTCGCATCATCTGAAAACGGATATAATGTGAATAATGCGCTTGTCCAGCAGATTTCGTTTCTCAGCGAGATTGCGCGCGATAAGAATATTCCTGTTCTGTTAACGAACCAGGTTTACGCGGATTTTGAGGATAAAACAAAAGTAAATATGGTTGGCGGAGACATAATGAAATACGGGAGCAAATGCCTGATTGAATTAAGAAAAGACAATTTCGGCAGAAAGGCAGTTCTTCAAAAGCACCGCTCGATAAAAGAAGGAAAAGAGGTATGCTTTGAAATAAAAAACCAAGGGATTGCTATTCTTCTGTGAAATCATCTGCTGTTTTTGTGAATTCCTCGTTGCTTTTTATCATGCCTCTCAGTTTCATGTACTCTCTTGTAAGGATGTAAAACAGCAATCCAAGGCTTTTCTTTCCCTTGTTGTTGCACGGAACAACCAAGTCAATAAAATTAGACTGGTTGTTTGTGTCGCAAAGCGCTATAACAGGGATTCCGATTTTGATGGCGTCCATAACAGCGTTCCTGTCGGGCCATGCATCTGTAACAAACAGCATTTTTGCCTCTCTGTATATTTCCAGCTGCGGATTGGTAAGCATTCCCGGAGGATATCTGCCTGCAAATACTGTTGCTCCTGTAAGATCGCCAAAGAGCTTTACCGGCTTCCAGCCATTCTCTCTTCTTGAAACAACAATTATGTCTTCAGGGGCGAACTGGGCAAGGAACCTTGCAGCAGCCGCTATTCTTTCATCTATCTTCTGCAGATTCAGGATTGATAATCCATCAGGCCTTGTCTTGTAGATGAACTGCTCCATGTACTTTGTCTTGAATTTTGTTCCTATGTGTATTCCGGACTTCAGATAAATGTCCTGCGGAACTAAAAACGATTCTTCATTGGTCATATTGTTCACCTGTCTGTTCAGCTTAATTACCTAAAAGAGCAGAATTTGCTGCGTCTTTATAACCTCACAGTTTTGGTAATAAATAATGGAAAAGTGGCATTATTTATAAAGTTATTGAAAAAATTTATATAGTTGCCCTATATTCCTCAGCCTATGGATCAAATAATCATTTGCTGGATGTCCTGTTCTTCTGGCAGCTGTTAGGCTGCTTTCATTGTTTATCAAATTTTATGTTTTTTAAAATCAATTAACAAGGTGATCAACATGCTTACTGAAACAAAATATCATAATTGCAATGTTAATGTTGCTTTAACTAAAGAGCTTGTTTATCGGATCGCAAATAGGCTGTCCGATGAAGAAAAGCCAGATATTGTTTTGATAGGATGCAGTATGAAGGCTAAAAAGAATATTGCGCAATTTAATGGCGATGAAATTCGCGGGATTGAAGTGCTTTTAACCTATGCAGGAGGAAATTCATCTTTGCCAAATAAAATATTCCTTTATAAAAGAAGGCAAATCGAAGTTTCTTACAACCCGCCAGATTATGTCATGCTTGGCTTATAAAAACAAAAACTATATAAAATCAGGTATAAAAGATGTTGAAATGCTCGATATAAGCTTCATAAGGAAAAACCCGGCTGTTGTAAAGAAAGACCTTAAGAAAAGGCATGATGAAGAAAAGATCGCATGGCTGGATGACCTTCTTAAAAAGGATGAAGAATGGAGAAATGCAAAGCAGGAAGCTGATGAGCTGAGGGCAAGAAGAAACAAGGCTTCTTTGGAAATCAACGAATTAAAAAAACAGGGCAGGGATATTTCAAAGCTTATAAAAGAAATAAAGGAAATTCCGGATAAAATAAAAAAACTTGAAGAAAAAGAGAATGAGCTAAGGGAAAAGATACATTATTATCTTATGAGGATTCCAAATATTCTGCATGATTCTGTGCCTTATGGCAAGGATTCTTCTGAAAATGCCGTTGTCAGGACAGTCGGCAAGCCGAAGAAATTTGATTTTGAAGTAAAGCCGCATGGCGAGCTAATGGAAGAGCTGAATATTGCGGATTTTAAAAGAGCTGCAAAGATTGCAGGAACAGGGTTCTACTATCTTAAAGGAGCATTGGCATTGCTTGACCTATCATTGCAAAGGTTTGCAATTGATTTCCTGATAAAACGCGGATTTACGCTGATAGAGCCGCCATTTATGATGAACAAAAAAAGCTATGAAGGAGTTATCGAGCTCGAAGCTTTTGAAAAAGTGATGTATAAAATACAGGATGAAGACCTTTACATGATTGCAACATCAGAGCATCCAATGGGAGCAATGCATGCCAATGAAGTGCTTGATGAGAAAGGCCTTCCAATAAGATTCTGCGGCATTAGCACGAATTTCAGAAGGGAGATCGGAAGCCATGGCATTGATACAAGGGGGTTATTCAGAGTGCACCAGTTCAATAAAATAGAGCAGTTTGTATTCTGCAGGCCAGAGGAATCATGGAAAATGCACGAGGAAATCCAAAAAAATTCAGAAGACATGTACAAAGCATTAGAGATTCCGTTCAGGGTTGTAAGCGTGTGCACAGGAGATATTGGGATAATAGCTGCAAAAAAATATGATATTGAAGCATGGTCTCCAAGGGAAAAGCAGTATTTTGAAGTTGGCTCAAATTCAAACTGCACAGCTTACCAGGCAGCAAGGCTTAACATAAAACTGCAGAGAAAAGATGGGACAAGAGAGTATCTGCATACGCTGAACAATACAGGAATCGCAACATCAAGGGCAATGAGGGCAATTCTTGAGAATTACCAAAATAAAGACGGAACAATAACTGTGCCGAAAGTTTTAGTTCCTTACATGAACGGAATAAAGAAGATTGACAAGATTTAAAATGGATGAAGAATTCAGGGAAATCTTTTTCAGCGAGATAATCTCAATAACAGGCGGCTTATTTGCCGGAACAATGCTTGCTGTTTTTGTCAATAAGTTATTTCTCATTCCCGGGCTGCTTATCCTGCTTCCGGGATTCCTTGAGATGCGGGGCAACATAAGCGGATCATTGGCAGGAAGATTAAGCGTTGATTTGCACCTGAAAAAATTAAAGCCTGCCTTTAAATTTAAAAACAATGCTATTCTGAAAGACAACATTGCTGCGTCTTCACTGCTTGTTGTCTTAGTTGCTTTTATCCTGGGCGTTGTTGCGTACTTTGCCACTTTTTTTATCTTTAACATAAACAACCCGGCAATAATATATATTGCAGTGATCGCAGCTGTTCTTTCAAATATCATTGAAATTCCAATGACTGTCCTAAGCTGCTTCTGGCTCTACAGGCACGGATATGACCCGGACAATATAATGGGGCCTTACCTGACAACAACAGGCGATATAATAAGCGTGTTTTCAATATTGATCGCAATAATGGTGGCTGCATGATAATCGGCAAGATAATCAAAGAGAGCCTTAAGGTGCTGATATTGGCTTCTATCTTAAGCTCTGTTGGCGGGTTTGGATTGCAGACTATTCAGATAAAGCTGGCTGCAATAATTCCCCTGCTTATTCTTCTTCCTTCGCTGAATGACATGATAGGGGATTTTGGAATGATAATAACTTCAAAATTCACAACAGCATTGTATGAAAGAAAGATTAAAAGGCCGTGGTGGCGCTCTCATTTCGTGAAGCATCTTTACAGGGTAATAATTCCGATTGCATTGATATCTGCTGTTTACATATCGATTTTGTCAGTTTTTATTGCTTATGCAAGAGGCTTTAGTTTCGATATTATTCTGCTCTTAAAAATAATCGGGCTGGTTGCTCTGACAACAGCCTTGCTTGTCGTGATAATATTTTTGATCTCAATTATCGGCGGGCTTTATGTTTACCACAGGAAAGAGGATCCTGATGACATGCTGATCCCGATAACAACGTCTGTGGCAGATCTTGGCAGCATGCTGCTGTTTTCAGGGATGATTCGGTGGATGTTTTGATAAGCAAAAACTATTTATAGTTAAGTAAATTTCTAATAAATAAAAGTAAAAATAATTGGCATGTAAAATGGCAACTGCACTAGAACAAATTAAAGAGATTATTAGTAAAGAATTTAAAAAACTAAGAGAAGCTTTTAGAAAATCTGAAAAAAATTCCTATAAATATGTTATAGGGGGAGTTATTTTTGGAGTTCTCACATCGTTGTTTTTTTACACCCTTAGTGTACAAGATTCTATAAAGAACACTGAAAAAACATTAAATTATACTACTTGGATTACAAGTCCGGTTACATTAAAAGTTGTTGATTGGGTAAACGAAAGCGAAGGCAGATGGTATATAAATGTAACAAATACACATCCGTTACGTTCCACGGGGACCATATACCTATATAGATTTGAAATCAATCCACATACACCTCATATTATAAATAAAACAGGCATAGGACCGGGTCAAACAATATTCTATTCATTAGCATTCAATGTAACAGAAAAAGATTTGTTTCCTAACAGATCTTCATTAGAGCCTTTACATATCCTAACTATATCAAATAAGGCATATTATGTAATGGAACATGAATCAATTTCGTTCAAAATAAGTTGTGATAACTGTCCATCTCAAGGCATTATACGTCGTTTTCCTGATTTTGAAATTGTAAAATATCGGATGTCATTTACGACTCTTGGTTTGACTAATCTGACTATCCCTTCTTATACGTGGGTGGATTATACTATGAAGGACTTAATTGAAGAATATCGGGAAAAGAATATGTTACCTTAACTTTTCTCAGAAACCAATTAGTTTTAACAACATTTATATACCGTTTTTCTTTACTCCGATGTATGACCTTATTCAAAGACATGTTAAGATCAGATGAGTCAATATTCCAGGATACTGTTGCCCTTGACTATGATTACATTCCGAAGCTTGTCCCATTCCGTGAGAAAGAGCAGCGATTCATCGCAGCCTGCATAAAACCCTTATTCCAGAAAAGAAACGGGAAGAATGTATTCATCTACGGCAGGCCCGGTGTTGGCAAGACAGTTGCAACAAGGCATGTTGTGAACGAGCTTGAAGAGGAAACTGCTGACATTATCCCGATCTACATAAACTGCTGGCAGCGGAACAGCAGCTACAAAATCATGCTGGAGTTATGCAGCAAGCTCGATTACAGGTTCACGCAGAACAAGAAAACAGATGAATTGTTTGACATTGTAAAGGAAATCATCAATAAAAAATCAGCTGTTTTTGTTTTTGATGAAATCGACAAGGCAGAGGATGTTGATTTTATTTATTTCATCCTGGAGAACATTTACAGGAAAACAGTGATTATCGTGACAAACTACAAATCCTGGCTTGACGAGCTTGATGAAAGGCTGAAGTCAAGGCTGCTGCCTGAGCTGATTGAATTCCCGCCTTATGATGAAAAAGAAACTTATGAAATTTTGAAGCGCAGGCTGGAGTATGCGTTTGTTCCAGGAGTCTGGGATGAAGATGCATTCGGAATAATTGCAGAAAAATCAGCAGAGATTGGCGACATAAGAACAGGGCTATTTTTAATGAGAGAAGCAGGAAACTGCGCTGAAAACAAAAGCAGCAGGAAGATAAAGATGGAGCATGCAAAAGAAGCATTAAAAAAGCTTGAAAATTTTTCAATAAAAAGCAGCGATTCATTGGAAGATGATGAGAAACTTATACTGAGCATCATAAAGCAGAATTCAGGTGAAAAAATAGGGGATTTGTTTGGCATTTACCAGAAGAAAAGCGGGCAGGCATCTTACAAGACATTCCAGAGGAAAGTGTCTGATCTTGAAAAGAACAAGTTTGTCAGCATCAGGAAGATCATAGGATCAGGCGGAAGCACGTCGATAATTACGTACCAGACGACTAAGAAGCTGACGGAGTTTTAAGTAAGATCTTAGATTGTTTTAATAAACTTTATAAGCACAAGGGCATTACTTGCATTATGGTCGAGAGCAACCTATTAGAAATTATTGATGAATCAGGACCAGAAGATCCTACAAAAGTTGTCGCTTTTTATATTTTAAATGCTGTCAGATCATCAGTTAACTCTATTAAGTTGAAACCAAAGAAAAAAGTGGTTAACATTTTTTATGATGGTTCTGTTGAAGAACAACTGCCTATTGCGCGATATGCTTCCATATGTGAAAGAATTAAAACAATGTCGGGTATGGATCTAAGCTTAAAAGAACGACAAAAGCCCTAACTCTTTAAAATTCAGGCATCTCAGGCTTTTTAGAAAAAGCCAGTGGACAGATGGGGTAATGAAGTATTTAAATAAGTTTATCTGTATTCTTATCATGATAAACAAAATCGATCTCAGCCTTCCGACAATAGGAAGCTTGTTTTTCCAGCAGATTAAGGATCTTACATTTAAGACATGCAGTACTGAAAAGAAAAATGCGCTTGATTTTCAAATAAGCAAGAGGTGGTCAATATGAATCATGACTATTATACTGAAGATGAACTTGAAGATTTCGTTGAAGACTAAAATGAATGGAGAAGATTTATTAAAATGCAGCAGAGCAAAAAACATCCCGTTAAGAAATGGGAAGTGTCTTTAATGGAACTCCAAAATCATATTGGGAAAATGTTCAAGGTAACAAGAAAAATACCAGGAATGTCAATAGCAGAAACCAAGATATTCAGAACAATGAAAACAGCAAAGAAACAATTTGATGAATGGCTAAAATGATGCACCTTTTATTAATTCATTAAACTTGGATTTTAAATTTTCAATTAACTCAGGTTGGTTGTAATGGTAAATGTCAGGAATGTTCAAAGAAAGAATGCGCTTTTGCATATATTGTTTAGGAAAACGCTGAGATATTTCACTCCTTTGGGAGTCTTCCATAACTATAACCACATCAGCCCACGAAAGCTGTTTTTCAGTAAGAGGCCGGGTATTATAGAGGCCAGCAGATTTAGTTTCAAATCTGTCTTTAAATATCTTTTCAGCTGTCTTGCTCCGGTTTTGGTTTTGATTGCATACAAACAATACGTTCATAATAAGATAATGGCAAGCACATAATTTAAACTTTACTATTATTAACGCCTCCAACGAAACCTTGTCCAACCCGAAAGGGTTGGATCTCTTTCTTTTTATGCGTGATTTCAAAATGGAACTTAATGACGCAGAAAATAAAAATGAGAAATTGACATCATTAAATAGCCCTTACTCTGTTCAGTATTCAGAAAATGTAAAAAACGCAATAGAGTGTGCTCTAAAAAGAGGGTTATTAGAAAAGTATAGCGTAAATCACTCAATGATAAACGCGTATCTTGATAAAAAGTCAGAAATACCATTATGGATTGTTGAAGCTTCTTGCAATATTAACCTTGACGATATAATGGTGCCGGCCCAATATCAATATTTGTGGTTCTGTTTGCACAATACGATTCTAAAAAGAAGACAACCGAGTGGAAGAGAGTTTAGAATAAAAGTAAATTTTTCGTCTTGTTATCTGGAATTAGATAAAAACATTGAGAACTTATTACATGAAGCATGTAAATTTATGAAACTTCCTCTATACAAATTTACGTTTTTATGCGGTTATAAAAAAGCAATCGCAAATAACAAAAAAACAATACCATTACTCGCCCTACTGAAGATCTCCCAAATCTTAGAAATAAACATCTGGAATTTACTAAGCGGCCATCACCTATTTAGTAAAACTAATAGGACGGGCAAGCTGGTTATTCCTACGAATAGCGTAGATGTCGATCTGATGGTTTTGCTGATTTGGTTGAGAACAGAAGGGCATGTGGAATTAAGAAGCACCCACATAGAAATCAATCAAAAAGGAGATATAGAAAGTCTAAAAGAAATAAAGAAAATAATTATGAAGAAATTCAATTTAGAAGAAAAACATTTAATATTCTCGATTGGTAAAAGGGGCGAAGATAGATTAATCATCTCATCAAGTCCTTTAAAGCAACTTTTATGTTTAAAATACGAATTTCCTCTTGGTTATAAAAGTGGCGTATTAAAACCAATGGTTTTAGAGGGTTTATTCAATGATGACTACGAAAGGATAATGGCTGCATTTATCCAAACTGAAGGGTGCTTATCGTATTCTTATACTAGAAATAAAAAGAAAAAATTACCTAGGTTCGAGTTTATAGTTAAAGATGGAAATTTAGCCAAAGAGTGTTTATTTGCATTAAGAAAGTTAGGATTCGCCCCATCACTTTCAGAGAAACAAAATATATTTAAAGTAGGATTATATAACTCTAAACAAGTGGTTGATTTGGTCAATAAAACAAAAAAATATTTTTTTAATCAAAAAAAGATAGTCTATTTAAGGGGTGTATGCACAAGTGGAATTGGATTATGAAAAATTAGGCTTTAAAGCAGGTCTTGAGTGTCATCAGCAGCTTGAAGGCAAAAAGCTGTTCTGCAACTGCCTGACACTGAACTCCGGCAAAGAAGCAGATATAAAAGTAGAAAGAAAGCTCAGGGCAGTTGCTGGCGAGCTGGGCATAATAGATGAAGCTGCAAAGTATGAGATGGCAAAAGGCAAAAAATTTCTTTATGAAAGCAGCTCCGAAGATACCTGCCTAGTAGAATACGATGATGAACCTCCGCATCAAATAAACAAAGATGCACTATATATAGCTTTGCAGGTTGCACTGCTTTTGAATGCAAAGGTTGTTGATGAAATTCAGGTTATGAGAAAAACAGTTATTGACGGCAGCAACACATCTGGATTTCAGAGAACAGCGCTGATTGCGAGAAACGGATTTATTGAAACTTCAAAAGGCAATGTCAGCATTCCGACAATCTGCCTGGAAGAAGAGGCTGCCCAGAAAATAAAAGAAAGCAAAGATTTCACAGAATACAGGCTTGACAGATTAGGGATTCCATTGATAGAGATTGCAACCGGAGCTGAACTGAAAGACCCGGAGCATGTTAAGGAAACCGCTGAAAAGCTCGGAATGCTTTTAAGAAGCACAGGAGGCTGCAAAAGAGGAATCGGAACAATAAGGCAGGACATTAACTCGTCAATAAAAGGGCATCCAAGGGTGGAGATAAAGGGATTTCAGGAACTGAAGTCAATTCCGAAGATAATAGAATACGAAGTTAAAAGGCAGTTGGAAGAGATTAAAAAAGGAAAAAAGCTGAATGAAGAAGTGAGAAAGGCTGAGCCAAACTTAACAACGTCCTTTCTAAGGCCAATGCCGGGAGCAGAAAGAATGTACCCCGAAACTGACGTAATTCCTATAAAATGCGGCATTAAAAATATAAAGCTGCCTGAGCTGATACAGGACAAAATAAAAAATTTAGAGGGCAAATACAAGATAAGCAGGGATTTGGCAACTCAGCTTGTGAAGGAAGAGATTGATTTTGAAAAATATGCTGGAAAATTCAAGAACATTGAGCCAGGGCTTATTGCTTCTTCTTTAATCTTAACGCCAAAAGACATAAAGGCGCGCTACAATAAGGAAGTGACCGAGGAGCAGATTGCAGCAGTTTTAAGTTTATTTAATGATAAAAAAATACCGAAGTCCGCTGTAAATGAAATTTTGCTTGAGCTTGCTGGCAAAAAGGAGTTAAAGGAAATAATCAAGAAGTATGAAGCTGCTGATAACAAAGAGATTGAAGAAGAAATCAAAAAAATAATAAAAGAAAAGCCCGGACTGAGCGCAGGCGCGTATATGGGCATTGTGATGGCTAAGTATAGGGGAAAGGCCGATGGAAACAGCATTATGGATATTTTGAAAAAATTTATCAAGTAGAGCAGTCTATGATGAAGGTGAAAATGAGCTATAAAGAGATAATAAAGGAAAAAGTCAGGGAGCTGTTAGCTGGCCCTGAAAATAAAAAATTTACTATCGACATGCCAGTAAAGAGCTATAACATACATCCATTCAAGATATTATTTAACAAGCTCATCATACAATTATCCAGAAAAATCATCCCATCAGGATTTAAGAACTGGCTGGTGAGGCTTACAGGATTGAAGATAGGCCGTGATGTCTGCCTGCCAAATGACATTATTTTTGATCCTTATTTTCCGGAGCTGATCAATGTTAAGGATGGGGCCTTGGTAGGGGGCCCAAATAAGCTGATGGCTCACGAATATAAAGACAGCAAACTTACAATTGGAAAGGTTGTTGTTGAAAAAAGAGTTTTGGTGGGAGGCTATTCCTATTTAGGGCCGGGAGCTGTTATAAATGAAAACAGCATACTTAATCTTGGCTCTGAATTGCAGTCAGAAATGCCATCTGGCGAATTATGGGGGGGCAAGCCGGCAAAAACACTTAAAAAATTCACAGAAGAAGAGCTTGAAAAGTATTTCAAGCCAAGCGACGGGAAGTGCAGGGAATATTATTCGGATTTTAATAAAAAAGTCAGAGAGTTCCAAAGAAACAAAGAGGTTAACTTTATCAAATTCCATTACAATGGGAAAAGGCTTAATGCAGGAGATGACTGGTGGAGGGCGCGAAATGTTTTCAGGATATTATATAACGGCGTTATAATAGAAACCACGAAGTTAATGGGGCCATCGCCATTAAAGAACTTTTTGTTAAGAATGGCTGGCGCAAAGATAGGCAAAAATGTAATAATAAAGAGGGGCGTTACGTTTGACCATATTTACCCGGATACAATAACTGTTGAAGACAATGTGGTGATAGGGGAGAATAGCGAAATAGCAGGGCACGAATATACCACAACACAAACTATTTTCGGAAGGGTTTTAATAAAAAAGAATGCTGTAATAAAAGAGCATGTTTTAATAAGGACAGGAACAACAATAGGCGAGAACAGCATCATAGAGCCATATAGTTTTGCGCAAAAAGAAATACCTGCAAATGAAGTTTGGGGAGGAAGCCCAACTCAATTTGTAAAAAAAGCCGTTTAAAATGATGAAATTGATTAAAATGCTTAAACTGCTATTATTTTTTTTGAACTTGGAAGGCAAGGTAAAGAAAGCAGATAGTTCAGGTAAATCAACTGCCGTTAAAAACTCTAAAGACACAAATGTTGAAAGAACATATGCTGCACTACAAAAAACAGTTGAGCCTTATAGAGCAGAAGCATCTCGCCCATCTTTCGGAGGAAGAACAAAAGCAGCTGTAAAAAACATTGCGAATATTGCGAGAACCGCATTTGACAGCACTGTCGGCAATGTAATAGCAAAATACCAAGATTATGATACGAAAAGGTATTTTAAGAAAAATCCTGGAAGCAAGGATCCTTTGTCATATTTAGTGGCTGGATTTGGCATGCCCAAGGGTTCTCAGAGGGTTCTTGCAGGCCAACTGAAAAAAGCAGGCATTAGATCTCTTCATTTAAAGACATATCATCATTTGCCGCGCAAAGAATCATCAGAGAAGGCTTTTGAGCAGATAAAAAAATTTCAGGAAGAAGTCAAGCTTAAAGAACCTTATAAAAGAAGCGATTCTATTAGCGGCCATAGCAGCGGGGCAGACCTCGGGATTTATATGGCTGGTGATAAGAGGATCGTGGACTATGGCATAAAATATGTGCAGGCAAGAGCTCCTGTACCTTATGGAGTTAATAAACCTACAATGGCTCAAAGAGCAATTCTGTCGCTTTCAAAAGCCGATGATCCCAGAACTGCTTTGGGTAAAAGAAATGCTGCTGAAATGGCAATCAGGAAACCATTGGTTCCTGTTCATATTATAGCGGGTAAATATGATGCATTAGTGCCACCACGTGATACAGTATACGGCCATGCAACAACACACAAAGTAATTGATCATCCATCCTCAACTCATTTTGGAACAAGCGGCGCGAATAAAGATATGAATGAAATATTTATAAAAGAATTAGTGGGTTATTCAACGAAAGACAAATATAAATACAAAAAGGCAGCATAAAATTTTATGGGGTGGTTTAAATGAAACTAGATATAATCGGCATCATGGAAAAGCTCGCAAGGAAAAAGCCAGTCAGGGTTGTTGTTTGCGAGGGATGGGATGAAAGGTGCTTAAGGGCAGCTGAGAGCATAGCAAAGAATAAGCTTGCAGAGATCGTGCTTTTAGGAGATCCTGGCCTGATCAAAGAAAAAGTTAAAGAGTTTAACCTGGATATAGGCAAGACACAGATAATTGATTTCAAAAATTCTGAATTAAAGGAGGAGCTTGCAGAAAAGTTAACTGAGCTGAGGAAGCACAAGGGAATGACAATAGAAGAGGCAAGAAAATTAATCCAGAATGAGAATTATTTTGGCTGCATGTATGTTTATTGCGGCTATGCAGATGCTTTAGTGGGCTCTGCAATATGCCCCACAGGAGAATTAATGAGGCCTGCGCTGCAGATATTAAGGAAAAAAGATACACTTGTTTCAGAAGTATCCATATTGAATGATGTTAAAAATGACAGAACGCTCTTTGGCAGTGATTTCAGCCTTAATATCGAGCCGAATGCAGAAGAGCTTGCGCAAATCGCCCTTAATGCTGCAGAATGCGCCAGGGATTTCACATTAGATCCAAAAGTTGCTTTGCTGTCATTCTCAACAAAAGGAAGCGGAGGGGAGCATCCTTCAATACAGATTGTGAAAGATGCAGTAAGAATTGCAAAAGAAAAAGATAAAAGCCTTTTAATTGACGGCGAGCTTCAGGTTGATGCAGCAGTAAGCAAATTCGGGGCAGAAAGGAAATGCCCGGACTCGCCTCTGAAAGGGGAGGCAAATACGCTCATATTTCCCAACCTTACTGCATCAAATATTTTTGCCCACGGGATAATGCAGTTTTCTGATATGAAGCTTGAATTTGCCATTCTGAAGGGATTGGCGAAATGCCAAGAGTGATGCAAATTGAAGTGGGATGTAGATAAGCTGAATGGCGTTTTATGGATAGCTGCTGAAGCAGCTAAATCTTTATGCGGCTCTATGGATAAAGAGACAGGCATAAAATTCAGAGAGCATATGTGCTATTGCAAAGGCCATATCTTTCACTGGTGCACTTTAGAAAAAGAGAATGAGAAAGTGGGCAATTTTCTCGTTGAAAGTTTTAAAAATAAAAGGTTTTCTAGCAGATTTGTTAAAGATTACGGGATACTATATAAAAAAGTGGTCAGAGAATTAAACAGATTAGATGAAAAAAAATTTTCAAAATTAAGCAGCAATGAGCTGTTTGGGATACTGAAAAAAACCACAGATTTCTATATAAGGATATTTGATTTTGGGTTCATAATAGAGCCAATGGATTTTGTCATGCCCTTGCTCATAAGATCAAAGCTTATGAAACAGGGCTATAACACATCTGAGATTGCAGATATGATGGCAATTGCAGATATAACGTTTATCAACAGGGAAACTCAGGAATTAATCAGGATTGCCAAAGAAAAAAATGAAAACCAGAAAAAACTTCTGAAAGAGCACGCCTATAGATACAGGTGGCTGCAGTCTGCACATATGGGCAGAAAGGATCTCCCATTTTCTTATTTTGAAGAAAGGCTGAAGGAATTAAAAGAAAAGGATCTTGGCAAAGAGCTTAAAAAATTAAAAAACTTCAGGAAAGATGAGGAAAATATAAAAAAAGGAATTCTGTCTAAAAAGCCGGTTGATGATGAAACAAAAAAACTGCTGGAAGTAGCAGATATAATTGCTCCGCTGCATGACAGAAGAAAAGAGCTGTTTTTGAGAATTGTTTACACATTGGATACCGCAAGAGCAGAGATAGCCAGGCGATATGGATATGCCAAAGAAGAATTATCTGTTTTTCAGATTGAAGATTTGTTTAAACTAAAAAATAACAAGAAGCTGGACAGGGAATACGCAAGAAAACTTCTGGGAAATGCCCTTCTTTATATCGATACCGAAAAGGGCATATGGAAGTATTATGCCGGTGAAGAGGCAGAAAGCATATTCAAGAAAGAAACAGATTTTAACTTGGGGGATATAAAAGAGATTGAAGGGCTGTCGGTTTCCCTTGGAAAAGCAAAAGGAAAGATTAGGATAATACACGGCGTGGAAGATATAGGCAAAATGAAAGCCGGTGAAATTCTTTTGTCCAGCATGACAAGGCCTGAGTTTGTCCCTGCCATAAAAAAGGCAGCAGCGATCATAACTGATGAAGGCGGGGTAACATGCCATGCAGCAATTGTTTCCAGGGAAATGAAAATACCCTGCATTGTCGGAACCAAAATAGCGACCAAGGTACTAAAAGACGGCAATTATGTTGAAGTTGATGCTGATGAAGGGGTCATCAGAATCCTAAGGTGAATTTATGAATAAAGAACTTCGACCAAAATTTAAAGCTAAAGAACAAATTGTGACCCGCTACGTTGTTGATTGCCGCAGACATGGGGAAAAAGAAGAAGGGGAAGAAAAAGATAAAAAACCCAGATTGTCAGTAAATGGTGAAGCTCAGGGAAGATTCGTTACAGCTTTAAAACCACCCTATACTCCCGGTGATGTCTATATCAGCAAAATTCCTAGAACTAGGCAAACAGCAGAAGCTATGCAGGAGACAGAATGGGAAAAAGGCAAGGAAGTTTTGGGGATAGGAGCGGGTAAAATATTTGAAACAGAAAGATTAGGGGATGAAACATTTTGGAAAAGTAAAAAATTCCGAGATAGCTATTTTAAAATAAAAGAAGAAAAAGGAGTTAACGCCGCAAATCAGTGGTATTTGAATTTTAAGAAACAAAAGCCTTTTGGCGAAGCGATTTCACCAGAAGAAGCAGCGGCATCTTATGCCAGTGTTATTTTGGGTTTAGCAGATGAACTGGCTTCAGGCAAGGAAAAAAATAAAATAGGCCAATTGCCTAAAACAATAATCAGCCATGATTTAGTTATGGAGCCGTTTTTATATTTTACAATCGGCAAGCAGGTAGAAAAAGACCGAGATTTGAAAGGGGAAGGTTTTATTGAAAAAAGCGGCGGCACTTTAGAGCCGATTTCAGGCTTAGAGATTGAATTAGAAAAAAAGGAGAATAAAATCAAGGCATTGCTGTCTTTCAGAAGCAAGAAGTACGAGCTTGACTTGAATAAGATGAAAAAATTAGTAAAAAAATACGAAAACAATTGGGCTGAATAATATGGTCAATATTAAGAAGATAATTAAATCCCTGCCAGCTGATTATTCGAGGCATACAGTCAGGGACCTTTCTGCTTTGACAGCCTCGATTTTTGCCGAAACTTACGATAAAACATTCAAGAGAATATTTGGCTATGATTTTAGCTCTAATTTATGGGCAGTTAAAGATGATTCAGTAAATTTTTATCGTTCCCAGTCAGAACATGAGCAGTTCGATAAATTTATGGGAGAAAAAGTGATCGCCAATAATATGGCATATTCCAAACATTTAGCTGCTGCCCTAGTCAAATACACAAATTGGATTAATGATTTTATGAAAAATAATAGCACCCTAACTGCCTTTTTAAAGCGAAGAAAAGAATTTATTGACAGCTATCGTTTGTTTTTTGCCTATCACCAGGCTGTTTATTGGGCAGGGGATTATGCTTCTAAAATTTCTGCTGCAAAAGAAACTTCAGAAAAGGTAGAGATTTTAAAAGCCGCCTATAAATATAATGAACTAGTTGTGCCCGATGCAGAAAAATATTTTAAGAGCATAGGCGTCAGCAAGCTGCTTTGTGATGAACTGGCTGAGAGCATTGATGTTAATAAATCTAAAAAGTGGCCAATTGGAATTTTATTTTTAAATAAGAAAAGAATAATTTTAAACAAGGCGCAGGTTAATGAAATCGAGGCCTTGATAGAGAAAAGGAACGAATTAAAAGATAAAAATATCAAAGAAATCAAAGGCATAGCGGTCAGCCGCGGCATTTATAAAGGCAGGGTAAAGGCAATAAAAGACTTAAACAAGCTTGATCAGGCAAATAAAGGCGATGTTTTAGTGACAATAATGACTCGGCCGCAATTTAATGTTTGCTTGAAAAATGTTGGCGCGATTATAACTGATGATGGAGGCATGCTTTGCCATGCTGCAATTTTAGCCAGGGAATTCAATATACCTGCAGTTGTCGGAACAAAGATCGCTACTAAAGTCCTGAAAAACGGCGACTTGGTTGAAGTGGACGCCAATCATGGCGTGATAAAGATAATAAAATGATCGATCCAAAAAAAGAATTATTCAAATGGGGACCTATAGAAGGAAGACCCATCTATGTGGATATATGGAACGTCATGCTGGTTGATTTTCCAAATTTTTTTGACGGAAGCTGGCCTGACATGATTACATATCTTAAGGACGATACTATCCTGGCTATCTCAGATTACCAAAAGCTCAGGGATAACGGGGAGCATCTGTTCAAAAAATACGTTCTAGATGAAAAAGAGCTGAATAGCAAGTACAAGACCTGGCTTAAAGCTGTCAAGGAACTTATTAGCTTTGAAAACAGAATAAACAAAGGGCTTATGAATCTGAGCAGCAAACAGCTGAACAAGCTTTTCATCAAGTGGATAGATAAGTATAACCGATTCTGGATTTATGGTTTGCTTCCTGAAATCTGTAATTTTGGCGCTGAGCAGATGCTGAAAAAGAGGATTCTTGAGTCATATCCTTCTGATTTTATAAAAATATTCGAAAAGCTAAGCGCGCCCGAAGACTTCTCATTCTTCCAGATTGAAGAAATGGAATTCATGAAAATAAAGCTTGTTAAGAGCAGAAAAATGCAGGAAAAAATGCTCAGGCAGCACCAGAAAAGGTATTACTGGCTTAGGAATAATTATGGCTTTACAAAGATTCTGGATGTCAGTTATTTCAGAGAAGAGATCGGCAAAATAAGCGTAAAGAATGCGAAAAACAAGACAAAGGAAATAAACAATTATGCAAAACGTGTAAAAGAAAACAAGAGGAAGATTATTGCAAAATACAGGATAAGCAGCGATATGGCAGAAATCGCGCACAAGCTTTCATACTGCGTCTGGTGGCAGGACATGAGAAAAAAATACATTTTTATCGCCAACCACATAATAACAGCTTTCATGCAGGAGATAGGCAAAAGAAAGGATATCGATTTCAAGGAGCTGTGCTACTATACGCTAGCAGAGATAATCGGGCTGCTGCAAAAAAACATAAGGGCGGATGCGAAGCAAAGGTTTGGCGGCTTTATAGAATACTATCATGAACGGGGCAATATATCCTATATGGAAGGCGAAGAGGCGAACGAATTCATAGAGCCATACATAAAAGTGGAAGTTGAGGAAGATATAAAAGAGATAAAAGGAATGGTCGTAAGCTCTGGCAAAAAGGTTGTTGGAGAGGTGAAGATCATCAAAGATCTAAGGAACCTGGAAAAGATGAGGAAAGGGAACATACTTGTTGCAGCAATGACGAGCCCCGATTACATAATTGCAATGAGAAAAGCCGCTGCAATAATTACTGATGAGGGCAACATGACCTGCCATGCAGCAATTGTTTCCAGAGAATTAAAAATTCCATGCATTGTCGGAACTAAAATAGCGACCAATGTGTTGAAAGACGGCGATTATGTTGAAGTGGATGCAAATGAAGGCGTAATCAAGATAATAAAATGAACAAAGAAGATATTTTCAGAATATTGAATGGCCGTGAATGGAAAGAGGAAGAAAGCCAGATCTCCCCTATAATACTGGATCTTGCCAAAACATGCCATCTGGAAGGCAAATACGCCTACAAAAGAAAGCTCTACACGTTTTCAGCATATTATCTGTCAAATAATTACGGCTATGAATGGGTTTCAGCTGATGAGTCAAGAAATATGCTGAAGTGGGCATTGGATGCACATAGAAAAGACAGGCATTATTTCATAAAGAAATACAAGGAATTTGAAAATGTCTTTAAAGAGATTAAAGAAATTTTTAAAATAATGCGAAACAAGAGCATACAGAATTTTACAAATAAGCAGCTAAAAAAACTGTTTTCCAGGATTTTCTATCTGATGAAAAAGCAATACGGCTATTCCTTGGTTATGGAAGGAATGGACCTGCTGGAAGAGCAGGATTATTTAAGGCTCCTGCCTGCAGTAAAAAAAGAGGACGCGCCTGAAGCAATCAGAATATTAAGCACTCCGGAAAAATTAAGCTTTCTGGAAAAGGAAAAAATGGCTCTTTTGAAGCTTGCCAAGGCTGCTTTCACAAACAAAAATTTAAAGAAGGCAGTTATGAGCAATTCCATTGAAGAAATTAAAAAATTTCCTGATTTTTTTAAAAAACTTCAGGAGCATACAAAAAATTATTTCTGGATTCAGAATAGCTTTCTTAAGGCATTTTATTTGAGCGAAAGTTATTTTTTAAATTTAATATCTGATTTGATTGAAGCAAAAAACCCTGAAGCAATTAAAAATGAGATAAACAAATTTGAGAATAAGCGCAAGACTGCCAGAAAGGAAATAAGTGCCGTGTATAAAAATTACCACCCAGGCCCTGAAGCCAAGATGTTTTTTGATTTAGTCAGGTTTTTTTCAACATTCCAAGATGACAGAAAAGAAAGCATACAAAGATTGGTGTTCTCAGTTGACAGGATATTTGATGAAGTTGAAAAAAGGATTAAGGTTAAGAAATCTGAATTATATAATTATTTATTTAACGAAGTAATGGCCACATTAGAAAGCGGCAGATTAGCCAGCAAGGACGAGCTGAGCAAGCGTGAGCATCTTGCCTGCTTTTCATATCTGGAAGGGGAAGAAATAAAAACCATCATGCTGTACGGCAAGGACGCATTGGATGTTCTGGATTTCTTCAAGAAAAAAAGGGAGGAAATAGCAAAGAAAGGCATTATAAAGGGCTTTATTGCTTCAGTAGGCAATGGGGAAAAGACTATAGAAGGCAAGGCAAGGGTTGTTTTTGACCCTGTGAAAGACGCATTCAGCAACGGGGAGATACTTGTAACAGGGATGACAAGGCCTGAATTTGTCCCTTTGATGAAAAAGGCAAAAGCAATCATAACAAATGAAGGCGGCATAACAACACACGCTGCAATTATAAGCAGAGAATTAAAAATTCCCTGCATAATCGGAACAAAAATTGCAACAGATATCCTGAAGAGCGGAGATATTGTTGAGATTGACATGGAAAAGGGGATTATCAGGAAGATAAGGTGAAATGCAAGCAAATGGCAAATAAAGATCAATCTCTGAGAAAGGCATTGAATTCAAAATGAGATATGATGCTGTCATTGTCGGAGCTGGATTAGCTGGCCTGAAAGCAGCAGAAGTTCTTGCAAAAGGCAAAAAGAAAGTCATTGTTCTGGAAAAAGACAATGATTTCTGCATTAAGCCATGCGCAGCAGGAGTTTTAAGATATGATCTGAGGCTGATCCCGGAAAGCATAATTGAGAGAAAATTCAGAAAAGTATGCCTGAATCATGAAAATAAAAAATATGAGTTCAAAGGAACAAAAAAACCGCTCATCATAACAGTGGACAAAAAGAAATTATGCAGGATTATTGCGGAAAGCGCTATAAAAAATGGCGCAAAGATATTGAAAAATTCACAGGTTTCCAAAGTGACTGATAATTTTGCAATGGCAAACAATAAAAAATATTTTTACAAATATCTTATAGGCGCAGACGGCTCTAATTCGATTGTCAGAAGGTATCTTGGCCTGAAAACAAAGAAGCTTCATTTTACGCTGGAATATTCTACAAAGAATGAATTTAATGGGCTGGCGGCTTATACAAATTTTGAAAATGGGCTGGGCTATCATTGGATATTCCCGCACAAAAATTATACGTCAATAGGATCCGGCTCAACTAACCCAAAAAACCTGAAGGAGAATTTTTATGATTTCTGCAGAAAAATCAATGTTAAAATAGACAGCTCAAAGCTGAAAGGCGCAATTATAAACTTCGACTACCGAGGATACAGGTTTGGGAACAAATTTCTGGTAGGAGATGCTGCTGGGTTTGCTTCCGGCTTTACAGGGCAGGGGATTTATTTTGCATTAAAAAGCGCGGAAGATGCTGCAACGCTTATTTTAGACAAAAGCTATGAGCCAAAAGGCATTGAAGAAATCTTAAGAATGAAGAGAAGGCAGGAAACCCTGATGGCGCTCCTGGAAACCGGCAAAAAGATACCGGGCATATTTGATCTGGAAATGAATATGCTGCTTTGGGCAGCAAAGAAAAGAGCCTTCATTAAGTGGCTGGCAAGGCTGTTTTCCTGGATTTAACAGTCAGTTTTCGATAGATTTAAATAGAATTGCTAATTTCATGCTTTTAATTAATTTTGTTTTTTTGGAGGTAAAAATGATTGAGCAATCAAGGCCATTAGATGCGCTGAACAAGTGGCGCGACAAAAGAGTAATAGTTGAGCTTAAAAACGGAAAGCAGCTTATCGGCATTATAAGATCTTTTGACATTCACATCAATGTTGTTCTGGATGAAGTTGAGGAAAGGGAAGCCGGGGAAACTAAAAGGAAGCTCGGAACAGCCTTTGTAAGGGGCGATACGATAATTCTTATAAGCGCTGCATAATGGATGATATACTGCCGCAGATGCGGGAAAAGGACATTTCACATGAGCAAGCACAAATGCAGCTCATGCGGCTATGGGGCAAGCGCCAGGCTAAGGAAGTATAACTGGAAGAAAGCAGGGAAATAGATTTTACATTTAAATCAATTGAATTTGATTCCTAAACATCTCTCAATAATAACTTCAATTTCTTTTAACTTTTCTTTATTTAGAGAAACCTGCAATCCATACTGGGCAGGTTTTGGTAAAATTAAATTTTCTTTGATTAGTTTTTCACAAGTTTTTTCTACCTCCTTGCCAAGATGAGATGGAAAACCCTTTTTTATTGTATCAAAAGAAGTATGCACACCTCCAATTACTTTTTTTCTTCTTAGATGATAGAGGATTGTCGCTCTAATTTTTTCTTCATCATTGGATTCCATATGCCTCTTACGAAACTCACTCATATTTAAATGTTTCTAAATTAGTAATTTAAAAACATAAATAGAAACATTTATATATTAGTTATGCTAAAAGTATAAATAAAAGTATAACTATTAGGTGAGGCAAAGAAAATGGAAAACGAAACAATATTTGTGAAAGTCTTTGGAAAAACCCCTCTTATAAAGGTACTGGATTTTCTAATAACTTATCAGCTTTTTGATTACCCATTAACAGAAATAGCCAAAAAATCAGGGGTCGGCTACTCAACATTGCAGACCTTTTGGGATAAATTAGAAAGGAACTGCATTGTTATTAAAACAAGGCGTGTAGGAAAATCAGACCTATATAAGTTAAACACATCAAACCCTGCTGTTCAGCAATTAATGAAGCTTGATTGGAATTTAATTAAAGGCGTAGAGCAAGAATGTTTAGTTTAGATTTTTGCGTTAAATATATATAATAGCGCGATTTCTGATTGCTTATGCGGAGTTGCCGGAGTGGCCAAACGGGATAGAGATCGAAAGATTGTCCAAGCTTAGGTGTAATGAGGAAGCAACTTCCAATGATATTAAGACACCTATTGGGTCAGTCCCTACGCAGGTTCGAATGTTGCAGAGCAACTGAAAGTCCTGCACTCCGCATATTTTTTGTATACTGATATACATAATATCGGTACTGTCTGAGGTCTAAAATGGAGTTGAAAACGACGTTTTTTAGATATTTTTTAGATTCTCTATTTGTAGGTAACAACTATCTGAAAACTTAAAATTTTGGCTAGATAGGCCTTATAACTAAGTTTAACGCTTATAGCAAACTTAGAAATAGGAATAGTTTGCAGAAGAGCAAGCTTCCTACAGCCATCTAAGTTTGTGGAAAAAAGAGGAACGATGTTCCCTTTTGGAATAATGCTAAGAAAACACGGAGGTGTTTAAGCATGAACGTGAAAAAAGCAATAAAGAGGATCGCTGCAATAGGAACAGGCGCAGCAATGTTAGGCGCTACAATCCTAGGCGCAGTAGCAGCAGCTGACTTGAGTCAGTACCCGAGCCCATTGTTTATTGGGACTGATGGAAAGTTCAATGCCGTACTTGTAGTTGGCAAAGCTGCAGCATCAGAAGACATAATAGGTGCTATTGACATTGCAACAGCATTGCAAGCAGCATCTGTTACAACAACAACAACAGGAGCAACAACAACAGTTTTGGAAGGTGGTGCAAAGGTAGAAACATCTGGACAGAAGTTGTATTTTGGAGATTCTATGAACACAACAAAAGTGTCTCTTACATCAACTGAATTGGCGACTTTCTTGAAAGACGGCAAAATAACTGATGAAGACGGCACAGAGTTCACATACAAGCAAATAATAACCTGACAGCTTAAATGATCCAGTAGTGTATGTTGATCTGCCGAGCACAGCTAACTTCTCTTATGAAGTCAGCTTCCCAACAGCAGTCAACACACAAAGATTAAGAAACAAGCTGCTGACAATAATGGGCAAAGAGTACACATTCTCTGGCACAGTTGCATCTGGGGCTAGCTCAGGCATTGGTGGAACAGGCGGAGAATTGAACTGCTCTGATACAACAAACGGGCTTGTGCTGTATGGTGGAGGAAAAGACCAGATATTCACCGCAGGAGAAGCTATAACTGTAACAGTTGGCGGAAAAGACATTCCAGTTGAAGTAACTGGTGTTAACACAGGAACAACAACAGCAACTGCAACAATCAAGGTCAATGGAGAATCTGCTTCAGTATCAGCAGGCGACACTGTTGTGCTAGGCGGAATAAGAACATATGTCAGAGACATATTTGCTTATACAACACCAGTAACAAGCGGTGCTGTAAGATTGTTCATTGGAACAGACAAGATGACGTTGATCAGTGCAAATGAAGTGAAGTTAGCTTCAACAAGCATCAGCGGTACATTGGTTGATATGTCTTGCTCAATGACAAGCGGAAAAACACTATTGTCAACATTGAGGATTGATATAAAGCCGTACAGCTTTGATGTGGACAGGAAATACCTGAAAGTTGGAGACTCTTTGACAGAGCCAGTATTTGGATTGCTGAAGATGTCATTCACAGGCATTATACCTGACTTGAAGGCTTCGTCAAGAGATGTTATAAAGATCTACCCAAGCGGAGAGCAAAAGGTAAAGCTTGAGTTCACCAACAAAGCTGGGCAGAGTTATGCATTGAATGTAATCAACACAAGCGATGATGTAAATCGAGGAACTTCACTTGCAGTTGATGGCAATGCTTTGATTACACACAACGGAGCTAACACAACTGGCGGTCCTGCACTTACAGCAAGATCCGGTACAATAAGAGAAAACGACTACTTCATTATTGACACCAATGGTTATTCGCACATACTGCAGTTGAAGAAAATCAGCACAAACCCGAATAAAATCAAGGTTAAGGAAGCTGCATCTGGCGGAGAGACAACTGAGTGGAGCTATAATGAAAGCGGTGGAACTGATCTAACTGGTGAAATGAGATATGACGGAAACGTCTATACATTCACTATGGAAAACAACGCAACACTAACCGGGCTGAACGTTACAGGATTGACAAACAAAATTACTACGAAAGGAGGAATGAGGATTGACTTGCCTTTGACAGGAGGTAATGCATCTAATGGCAACATAGTCAACTTCACAGAAGAGACAGCGTACAACGACGGCACCTACACGAACAACGTTCAAGAAACATTAGGTAATATGACTATTAATACGTCAGTAACGTATCTGTCGAGTTCAGCGCAGTGGGATACAATACTTTCCTCACCATTAGGTGGCGGTGCTACAATGACGAGTGTCTCGAACACATACGATAGCAAAGGAGTATCCAAGTACGGAACGTATATGGACTACACCAGCTCAAGCGGAAGCAACAAGATAAACTTGTATTATCCGTCTGCAGCTGCAAGCTATGATGTGTACTTTGGACCTGCAACAGCAACAACAACCACAACTGGCGGAACAAAGACACAGACAGTCAATGTTTGGAATGTTGGAACTGCCAAGCTAGACAGCGAAGTTGCTGACATCAAAGCTCAGAACGCCATAATTGTAGGCGGACCTTGCGCAAACACAGCAGCAGCAGCAATAATGGGAAGTCCGAGCCCATGCGGCAAAGATTTCACAGAAGGCAAAGCAATGGTAAAGCTGTATAGTAATGCAGACAAAGTTGCAATGCTAGTTGCTGGATACAATGCTGAAGACACAAGGAGAGCCAGCAGAGTAGCTTCGCAGTGGAGCAAGTATGCGTCAAGCATGAAGGGAGCAGAAGTAACTGTAACCGGCACAAGCTTGACAGACATAACTGTAGCAGCTGCGCAATAAAAAGGTTTTACCTTTTTTCTTTTTTTTCTTTTAATTTTTGATGAGCACTTGAGAAAAGTATATTGATGATTAGTTGAGTGAACTGCTTTTTAGTGGTGCACACTGCCTTTTATGATTATTGAAGAAAATTTGTTATATGGCTAAATTGTAACTTCTGTAGAAATAAATTTTTCTGTTTCCAATTTTGTAATAACCCTGTCCATTCTTACCAGTTCTTTTACCCAAGGATTTTTTACGTTTAATCTGAACAATTTTGCATTTCCTATTTTTCTCGTGAAGATTACTATCCCTTTTTCAACCAAACGCGGCCATATTTCGGAAAAGGCTGTCCAGCCGACACCTGAATTGTCGCATATATCCGTCATGCTGTAATCCATATCCCTGCCTAAAATTAAGAAATCCAGTACTCTGATCAACGGGTAATCCCCGAAGTATTCTGCAAATACGCTTTTCTCTTCCATCGTAAGCAATAGAAAATAAAGCACATATTTAAATGTTTCTATTTTAATAACCATGGTTTACAAAACGAAAACTATAAATACGAGTGCTCCTTTTCATAGGTTTGCATGGATGAAAGGCTGGTTATAAAAAAGTTCATTGTTAGGAAATTATACAGAAAAAGGATGTGGCTTCATAAGCATACAAACATCAATAATCTTCCAAAAGGGTTATCCAATGAATTAAGGGTTTCCAGAGAGGTTAAAAAAGCAATAGAAGAGCTTCTTAGTGAGCAGATACTTTTATCCAAACCCACCCATTATGGCCTGGAAGTCAGCCTGAATCCTAAGAAAATAAGGGAGATTGAAGAGCTAATTGACTAGGGCTTAGCAATACTCTTCGTTATCCTCTTATCATATTCTGTCAAACGATATAATTTATACCTGCCTTTATTAGTAACACCTGTACCATAAATTACTTCGCCATAAAACATTGCACAATGGAGCAAGTAACTGTAGCAGCTGCGCAATAAAAAGGTTTTACCTTTTTTCTTTTAATTTTTGATGAGAACTTGAAAAAAACTATTATTCTATGCAGATTTTTTACAATAAAGATGTTCCTGTTTTAGTTTTGTATTCGCAAAACCCATTATTGCATAACTCATATAGCCCATCTAAAGCTTTTTCAGCATTTTCCCCTTTTGCTTTAAGCGTGATTATCGATCCCTTCTCTGCAGCAAGCGTCATTATTCCCATAATGCTTTTTGCAGATACTTCGTTTTCGTCTTTGATTGCATAAATATCTGCTTTGTACTTATTAGCTTCTGCAGCAAATAATGCTGCTGGCCTGATATGCAAACCATGTTCATTTTTGATCATTATATTTACATATTGATGTCCATCTTGCCTGTATTTTTCCCCTATTTCATATATTTTTTTGATTGGCTCTGCTGTTCTTGTAGCAACGTAAGCTGTTAACTGTCTTGCCAATTCCTTTCTATCTTTTCCCATTAAATGTAAATGCATTTCACCGCCAATAGGAAGGACTCTTAATGCTTCCCGAACCTCGCTATCGTTAATGCCTTTTAATTCAAAGTAAATGCCCTTTTTATTATCTCTCACCAAAACCTCGCATTCCAGTCCTTCTGTAGTTTTGTGTATGTCCAGAAATTCTTCTATTGTGCCATTTGTTATAGGAACGGAAATATCAAAATGCTCTTCTACGTGAGCATCCATCGCTTCCTTATGAGCTGGACTATCCAAAACCATCACTTTTGGAACATTCTCTTCGCCAGTCAATCTTATATATTCTTCATGTATTGTTTTCATTTTTCAAAAACCCCAGAATTTCTTCAAATAGAAAAAATCCCAATAGAAGCAGATTTATGGCTTTATTTAAAAATCTTTTGTTTTTCACTACTATGTTGTGTTAAACTTGTTCACCATAGAACACATTGTCCTTGTCTCTTGTTATCCTCAGCTTTACAATGCCGCTCTCCTGGCTGCAGTTTGGAACTGTAATGCACCTTTCATCTGCAACAGCGATCTTTTCGCTCTTCCGCCTGCTTTCGCACATTATTTTTGCTTTTATTATCTGGCCTTTTTTAAACGGCTTTGGAAGCTTTTTTGTTTCCCTTATGTTAAAGTCATCTTTGGTTAAAAGAAGCCTTATGCTGTATTCTGACTCCAACTCCATCAGTTTTTTTCTGAAAATATCCATTGGAATTGCTTTTACAGGATTTCTTCCATACCGATAATTAAGGAAGTTCTGCAGGCCTATTTTTGAATTTATTTCCTTGCAGAATCCTATTAATTTTGCAATCTCATCGTCATTTATGCCTGGCACTAAAACAGGAGCAATGAGCAAACTTGATTTCTTAGCTATGTAGCGGGCGATTTCCTTTATTTTTTCAACATCATAAATGGTTCCTGCAAGCTTTTTTGCCAGTTCCTTATCTAATGCCACGAGGGAAAGATTAAATCTGGTTAATCCAGCATCCGCTAATTCATCTACCAACTTTTTATTCAATAAAACACCATTTGTGTCTATTGAAATAACGCCGACTTCTTTTATTTTTCTTAAATCCTTGATTAAATCTGCAAGATTGGAATAAAGCAATGGCTCGCCCTGCGCATTTATATGGGCTTCAATATCTCCGATGCCCTTGAAGGCAGCCAATTTCCTGAATTCCTCAACAATGTAGTCTTTCTCTACGACAAAATCAACAGCCTTGTTCGTGCCTATGCCTTCATTTACGCTGCAGAATATGCAGCCCAAGTTGCAGCCTGTAATTGGCTTAATTTCTATTAATGATGTTCCGCGGTCAACCAGGCCGAAGCTGTTTGAGCCAATCAAAGGAATGCCTGAGTTTTTATGGATGTAGATTGTTCTGTTTCCTGATATTTTGCTTTTTAAGCCTGTTATTTTTTTTGAAAGGAGAATATTGAATTTGTTTGATGCGGATTTCTCTGATATATTTTCAAAATAAATGCTGTTTTTGCTTATCTTAAAATCGGCTATTCTTTCAAGCTCTTCTTTTTCAATCTTAAAATAAAAATATTTCATGAAATTAACAACTATTTCGTTTTCTTTTTCAAGGAATTCAAGGTTTTCAAATGTTAAAGCTGCCATAAGGAGAATAATTCTGATGTTTTTATAAATGTTGTGCAGTTATGAACATGTTTAATTTAGTTTGTTTCTTTAAGTTTCCCAGTAAAATGCTGTTTTTCAGAATATTCTTCAGATCATATCCGAATTTCTTCTCTACAAGAGATTCGGCATATTTCAGCATTAATTCCTTGGATGCAAAATTAATCGGCTTTGCATGCATTGCCTTCCTTACACTCTCGCGACAAACCCACACACCAAGCGGAACAGCATATTCGCCTGTAATAAATCTAAGGCAGAGAACACTTGCCTGTCTTTTTAGGTTATGCAGTCTTTCCAATATTCCAATCCTTGCTGCATAATATCCTCCTGACGTGTTCTCGGCATAATTCTTTCTTCCATTATATGTTTCAAAATCAGTCATATAAGATATTTCATTGCTATTTATGTTCCATGATGCCCTTGGCAGATAAGTTTCAAACAATTCATAACTCCATACTTCTGGAAATAAAAGTATGAGATAATAATTACCAAGATAACCTCCGAAATATGCGCAATAATCCGCCCGATTGTATGCTTTTATTTTATTTATTAAGAATTTTCCGATATTATCGTCTGTTGCTGTTATTGACCATCTAGTCGGCACCAATTTCCTGTCCGTTTTTAATCCTAGAGTTCCAACGCTCAGCAATTTGCTTAAAAAATTCTCATCAAAATCATGCCTGTAAAGGTAAATCAAGGCATCGCCTGCCTTTAGGTCAGAGTCAGCTACGACTTTTTCAACTTTAAAGTCAATCTTCGGGTTTTCTGTAATTTCAAGCTTCTTCAGTGCAGCATTTGGGCCCATTGGCGCAACATAAGGGTCTGTGTTTAATCTGAACCTTGGCTTATCTTTAAGCTTGACTTCAATGTCAACTGGCTTAGAAGCCATTCCAACTTCGCGGCTTATTTCAAGTAATTTGCTTCTGTCTTTTACATTTGCTGTAAACCTTGAGTTGATCAAAGCAGAGCGGAAATCTATTATTTCAGGAATGTTGAAGTTTTCATTTGCCCAGTATCTCGGGGCGTCGAAAAGCCACGCATCCTCTCTCTGCTCAGGCGGGCTTAATACCCCGATATTGACAAAAGGATAGCCTACTCTGCCTACAAAAGGCGCTGGAGAGCTGCCGAAAAAGCTGTCTGTGGCTATTGTTTCCTTTACCTTAAACATTGCTTCAGACTTGGCTATTATTGGGCAGAATGACCTTCCGCAGGCATTTAGAGGATCAGCTCCTTTGCACTTGATGCACGGGATGTTCATAAGGAGAGAATGCTTTTGGGGTTTATAAAGTTAAGCAGCAGAGATGTCCAGTGGAACAAGGTAAATATTTAAATAAACCCTCTATTCCATGATGCTATGGATTACAATAAGATCAGAGAAGAGCTTGAAACCTGCACTAAGCCGCTGTTTTTCTTTCATGATGATGCAGACGGCGTATGCTCATTTCTGCTGTTTTATAAGTTTATAAAGGAAGGGAAAGGCATTATTGTCAAAGCCACACCCAGGATTGACAGCAAGTTCATAAGAAAAGCTGAGGAATACCAGCCGGATAAGATCTTTGTGCTGGATATTGCGATGATTGATGACGAATTCATTGATGCTGTAAAGACAAAGATAGTTATGATAGACCATCATGAACTTTTGGAAAAGAAAAAAATCCTTTATTTTAACCCAAGGCTTGAGGGTAAGAATGTTCCAGTGACATATATTTGTTATAAAGTTGCAGGCGGCGATCTGTGGCTTGCAACATTAGGGGCAGCAGCAGACTGGTTCTATCCTGAATATGCTGAAGAATTTTCTAAAAAATACCCTGATTTATTGCCTGAGAATATAAAAGACCCTGAAAAGATGATGTTTGAAACAAGGCTTGGAGAGCTGATGAAAATCTTTTCTTTTGTTGTTAAGGGCGACACAGATACTGCCAATAAATGCATAAAGATATTGACGAGAATAAACGAGCCTTATGAGATCTTAGACCAGACTACGCCGCAGGGAAAATTCATCTATCAGCAATATGAGAAGATAAACAAGGAGTATGAATCACTGCTGAAAGAGGCCTTAAAAACAAAAACCGAAGGCAAGACTTTCATGTATATATACAAAGATGTCAAGATCAGCTTTACAAAAGAGCTGTCAAATTATTTCCTTCACAAATATCCTGATAAAATCATAGTTATAGGGCGGGAGAGGTTTGATGAGGTCAAGCTGAGCTTCAGGGCATCAAAAATAAATGTGAGAGATGTTCTTCAAAAGGCGCTTGTCGGGATAGAGGGCTATGGCGGCGGGCATGAGATGGCGTGCGGAGCAAACATAAAGAAAA
This sequence comes from Candidatus Woesearchaeota archaeon, assembly GCA_016180285.1. Taxonomy (NCBI): domain Archaea; kingdom Nanobdellati; phylum Candidatus Woesearchaeota; species Candidatus Woesearchaeota archaeon. The sequence goes on along the minus strand of JACPBO010000021.1, from coordinate 14,055 downwards.
AGGATTTTGAAAGGTTTATGGAGAACTTTGAAAGATGCTTAAGATAAATTAAGTTAAAAATCTAATAATCCCAAATTTTTCATGCTCTACCCTATCTTTCTTGAAGCATAGCAAATCTTCAGATCTGACGATTGACTTATAGAGCTTTTCATATAATTGACTGAACTCCGTGGTTCTATAGCCAAATGAATAGAACCATAGTTTTTTTCCATCACCATCCTGCTTAAAGCCCACTTCAAACTCAATTTCATATTTTTCTTGCAAAAAAACTTTTCTTGTACGGTCATCATACCTCTTGATTTTTTCTTTTTCAAAACCAACTTCTTTTTTATTATAACTATCTATCATAGTTGGCTTTTCTCCGGTATACATCCTTGCCGAAAATCTATTTATTGATTCCAATGTTATTTTTCTGCCTTCTTTCATTATAAAAGGCGCATTAGTTATTCCCCCCATCAAATCGTCGTAATCTCCCTTTATTCCAAATTTTTGACGATTTCTCTTTAAAAAATCCATAGCTGCTTCTTCTTCAGCAGGCATAGATTCCTTATAAAGGCTTAGCTTATATTCCAAAGAAGTTCCTTCAAAAACATCTTTTATGATATTATAAGATTGCCTTATTAGTTTTTTTAAAAACGGCCAACTTTCACCCACAAGTATAATTGTTGTGTCGATAGGAAGGGGAAAACCGGGTTGCGTCTCTAATTCCGTTAATTTTTCTTCAGAAGGAATAAACTCAGCTAATAATCTTTCATCAATTGCCATGTTCTTTAAACCCAAATATACAATTGTGAGCAGGATATATAAAGTTTTCTTATGTTTTGAATATTCCGCTAATCAAAATTAATCCTGCGCCTGCAATCACTTTTTCAAATAAAAGAACCAATACCATAAAATAAGGACTGCGATCAGCATGAGCAGCAGGACAAATCCAAAGCCGCCTCTTTTTTTGCCCCTTACAGCTTCATCCCTTTTCGATATATTCTCTCTTTTAAGCGACCTTATTGTTCTGCCAAGCCTTCTTCTTTCCCTTTGAAGGGATCTTATATCTCTTTCCGCCATGAGGGTGTTTTAGATAAGGAAGTATAAAAAGATTTTGTTTTTTTTGCGCCAATATGAAAAGTTTTATAAAATGAGGATAATCTTTACAAGCTGTGCACCGGTGGTCTAATGGCATAACTGGTTACGCTTGTAACAGTTGCATTAAATGACAACGGCCTTCCATTTATGAGAAGAGAGCCGTTTATTCGGGTTCAAATCCCGGCCGGTGCATTTAACCATCTTCTTAGAAAATCTCAAAAAACCGCAACCCTTAAATACTCTTTCTTTCAAGTATGTTATAAAATAAATAAAATAATGTAAAATATATTTTATAATATATGTGCATTATGCGCCCTGCAAGATAATGCTGTGAAATGCCATGAAAAAGCCAATAAGCGCGACAATTGAGGAAGACCTGATCGAATGGATTGATTCTGAATTAAAAGACAGGACAAAATACAGGAATAAGTCGCATCTGATTGAGATTGCTCTTGAGTTATTAAAAAATAAGAAGGAAAAATAAAGAGGAAGGCATGCCGGAAGAAGACTATGATGTATTGAGGGAAGGCGAAGATACTGTGCTTAAATTCAACGCCGAGAACTGGGATTTCGCCCCTTCTCTGGAGGATTCCTCTGCATGCATGTCCCGCGCAGTAGATGTACTGACTGAGATAGGCAATATCACGAAGATAGTGTTCTCGCAGAAAAGGGATTATGAGTATGATTACGCGCAAACTCAGCTGTTGGCAGAAATAGCAAGGCTTTACAAGCATATGACGAAGCAGCGCGATGTTTTTGGCTATGAAAATCTCGCAGCAGACCCTTACTGCAGGGCTTATGCGGACAAATGGTATGCTGATACGCAGAATATTGTTTTTAAAATGCTGAAGTCTGACCCGATAGACGCATATATTGAAATTAAGCGATTAATCCGGCATGAAAAAATAATCCTGGAGAAAACCATTGATGAGCGTTATGTTCCGTGCTCTAAAAAATACCTTTCAATATTGAATTATGTGCTGAAGCTTTTAAGCAAAACGAAAATGATTACACTTGCGCAGCCTTATCTTGCAGGATACAAAAGCGGGGACAGGGCTGTTTACAGAAAGATATTCAACCCGATCATAAAGCCGGATTTTATGTTTACCAAATTAATGGCTGCTTATCCTGAAAATGGAGAAGAGCTGGATAATTACGATGTTGAAGGCACCGAAGTCATGATATTCGGGGTTCCTAACACTGTGCAATATCTCTATCATATGACTCCGCCTGAATTCAAGCTAAGCGAGGAAAAGTATGACGTATTGGATGCTGCAAGAAAGATAATGGCTGAGCATAAGCCGACAAAGGCAGAGTTTACAGATCCAGAAAGAATGAGAGATGTTTTCTTCAATGTAGGGAGGGATTTGATAGAGGAACTGGCATCTTACAAAAATATGAAGCTAAGGGAAAAGGAGGTCAGCGAACTGGCAAGCATTTTGGTCAGATATACAATTGGATTCGGGCTTATTGAAGTTTTATTGAAAGATGAAAAAGTGCAGGATGTTACAATCAACAGCCCAATGGGCAAGACTCCAATGTTTATTGTGCACCAGGATTTTGGGGACTGCATGACCAACATCATTCCGACAAGCACAGAAGCTGAGTCGTGGGCATCAAAGTTAAGGCTGCTTTCCGGAAGGCCATTGGATGAAGCAAATCCCATTCTTGATACAGAAATTCACATACCCGGAGCAAGGGCAAGAGTGGGTGTTATTTCATCTCCCCTTAATCCGACTGGACTGGCATATGCATTCAGGAGGCACAGGGATAAGCCCTGGACTTTGCCATTGTTCATAAAGAATGGAATGATGAATCCGCTTGCAGCCGGAATTCTCAGTTTCATTATAGATGGATCGAGAACAATGCTTGTTGCAGGAACAAGATCAGCAGGAAAAACATCATTGCTGGGGGCAGTAATGGTTGACATAATGAGGAAATATAGAATAATAACCATAGAAGATAGTGTTACAAGCGACTCCAGTTTATGCATTTATAGAAATGGAAGGGTAGAAAGAACAACTATGGGGGCATTAATTGATGATTTGTTTAATAAGTATGGCGCATGGTATAGCTTGACTGAACATGAAGTTACAGGGAATCCGGAAAATATAAAAGTTTTTGCAATGGATAAACAAGGAAGGATAAAGCTTGCAAATGCAAGCAAATTCATTCGCCATAAAGTAAAGAAACCAGTCTATAAAATAACCACGAGAACTGGAAGGACTATAAAGGTAACGGGCGATCACTCGCTTTTTGGGCTTGATGATAAAGCAAACATAACAGATGTTAAGGCGAACGACCTCAAAGTAGGAAGCCATATAGCTGTGCCAAGGGTTATTAACATCAATAATAAATTAATTCAAAAGTTTGATTTGCTTGAGCAATTAGTCAAAATTCCAAAATCCTTTTTCTGCGGCGAATCCATTAAAAAGGCAATATTAGAATATGAAAAAGAGATTAAGCATCTTGGAAAAGAAGCAGGATATGGAAAATCAGCAATTAAAAACTGGCTTAAGAAAGGATTTTTACCTCAAACAATATTATCCTCTTTAATTGCCTTAGGGTTAAAAGCAGGAAGCGAAGCATATTTCTCCTATAATAACAGTATTACGAAACTTCCAACAAACATTGAGCTTACGGAAGAATTTCTAACTTTTATCGGCCTTTGGATAGCTGATGGATGCTATGATAGAAATTCAGTAATAGTATCATGCAATGATGCAGGAGATAGAAAAGTGTTTGATGACACAGCGCAAATGTTTGGCATTAAAAGAAAGCTGCATTCTGATGGGAGTTCTTACATGATGAATTCAAAGCCATTAAAGGTATTGATGAAGGAATGCCTAAGTTTAGAAGGCGATGCATACACAAAAAGAATCCCCGAATGGGTTTATAGTCTTTCGAAAGAGCAAATAGCCTTTGTTTTAAAGGGAATTTTTTCAGGGGATGGTTGTGCTTCAGATAAGGAACTCGTTATCCCGCTTTCGTCCATGAATCTTTTAAAAGATCTGCAATTCTTGCTTTCTGTCTTTGGCATCAATCTTAGGATTGGAACTATTAGAAAAGATGGCACTTATAATGCGGCAATCAGCACATTGAAAGATTTCATTAAGTTTTATGAAAATATAGGCTTTTTGCAAGAATATAAAATAGCAAAGCTAAGAAAATTATGCTCTAAACTCAGCACTCACGACAGTTCTGATATTGTGCCTCTTAGTTTAGAAGCTAAAAGGTCGCTTTGGACGGAATATAAACAACTAAATTATCACGATTATATAAAGAGAGATAACAATATTGGCAAAACCAAGCTTGCTCAAATTGTTGAATTAATGCAAGAGAGCAAACTAAAAGCCAATCTAACAAATCTTGCGACTTCAGACATATTCTGGGATGAAGTTAAGGCAATAGATGTACTCCAAGATTTTGAAGATTTTGTGTACGACATTTCTGTACCAGAATGCGAGAGCTTTGTTTGCGAGAATATGGTTGCCCATAACACTTTAGAATTGCCAGTATCTGCTCTCAGAGATTTAGGCTATAACATCCAGTCAATGAAAGTTGCGAGCGCTTTAACTAAAGGAACAACTGAAGTTTCTGCGGATGAAGGAATAAGGTCAACGCTTAGATTAGGGGATTCTGCATTAGTTGTCGGAGAAGTTCGTTCGATGGAAGCAAAATCACTCTATGAGGCAATGAGGGTGGGTGCATTGGCAAATGTTGTTGCAGGAACAATACATGGCGATTCTCCTTACGGCGTATTTGACAGGGTTGTCAATGATTTAGGAGTGCCAAGAACAAGCTTCAAGGCAACCGATATTATAGTTGTTGCAAATCCAATAAGATCGGCAGACGGGCTGCACAGATGGAGGAGAGTTACACAAATAACTGAAGTAAGGAAATTCTGGGAAGATGATCCTCTGGCTGAAGGCGGCTTTGTAGATTTAATGAAGTACAACTCAAAAACAGACAGCTTGGAAGCAAGCAAGGATTTGGTAAACGGAGATTCTGATATATTAAAAGCAATAGCAGGCAATGTCAAGGAATGGGCAGGCAACTGGGATGCTGTGTGGGACAACATACTGCTAAGGGCTAAAATAAAAGAGGCAATAGTTGATGCAGCTGATAAGTCAAAAATGCCTGATTTGCTTGAAGCAAAGTTTGTTGTTTTAGCAAATGATGAATTTCATAAAATATCCGATGCCGTAAAAGAAGAAGTTGGATTCTTGGATTCGAAAAGAATATTTTTTGACTGGAATGAATGGCTGAAGAGGTCAGCTAGGCAAAGCTAAAATGGATAATCTGGGATTTGACGATTTGAAAAAAAGGTACGAAGATAAGATAAAGCTGGCCATAGAAGGAAAGCAGGAAGCAGGCACGCCAAAAGTGCTTTCCCGCGAATATAAAACATTCAAAAAAGAGCTGATGCCGAGGCAATATACGATTTATGAGCAGCTCTGCAACATTAGCGAGAAAATTCTCAAGATGCAGCCGAGCAAGAAAGCTCTTCCTTCAATTGAAGAATCAATAAAAATCGCGCATCTTGAAGTAACTCCTGCCGGCGTTCAAAGCTTTTCGCTGCTGATGCCGTTTGTTGTTGCACTGCTTGGGTCTGTATTCGGATTTGTGCTGACTGGCGGATTGTTTTTTGTAATGTTTTTTGTAATGGCTGGCCTGATAATGATTTTGCCGCTTCAAAAAATTCCAGAATACCTTGCCAACAGCTGGAGGATGAAGGCGTCCAATCAAATGGTGCTGTGCACATTCTATATTGTAACTTATATGAGGCATACATCGAATTTGGAGCTTGCAATTGAATTTGCATCAAATCACCTTACTCCGCCGCTTTCTCTGGACCTGAAAAAGGTTTTGTGGGATGTTGAAACTGAAAAGTACAAGTCAATAAAAGATTCTCTAGAGGCATATCTTGAATCGTGGAGAAAGTGGAATATGGAGTTTATAGAAGCAATGCATTTAATTGAATCATCGCTGTATGAGGGAGATGAGGCAAGAAGACTGGGCTTGCTGGATAAGTCATTGTCAGTTATTCTCGAGGAAACTTATGAAAAGATGCTTCATTACGCCCATAATCTTAAATCACCAATTACAATGCTGCACATGCTGGGCATTATTTTGCCGATACTCGGATTGGTCATACTGCCATTAGTTGTTAGCTTTATGGAGGGCGTAAAGTGGTTTCATTTAGCGGCTCTTTATAATATTGCATTGCCAATAGCTGTTTTTTATTTAGGAAAAAATGTGCTGTCACAAAGGCCGACGGGCTATGGCGATACTGACATATCTGAGTTCAATCCGCAGTTAAGGAGATATAAAAACATAGTTATAAAAATTGGAAAATCGGAAATTCTGCTCAGCCCCATTATTGCATCAGTTATTATTGCATCAGTTTTATTCATTATTGGATTAAGCCCGATTATACTTCACATTATTCAGCCAAATATTGACCCGGCAATACAATTGGGCGATTTTGGCGAGATGAAAGTGCTTGATTACAGGCTTGCAAAAGACAATGTAACAAAGATTGGTCCGTTCAGCCCCATAGCAGCATTGTTCAGCCTTTTATTGCCTCTGGGCCTGGGGCTTGCAATTGGAATTTATTTCAAGCTGAGATCAGACCATTTGATGAAAATAAGAGAGGATTCGAAAAGACTGGAGACGGAATTTGCTTCTGCCTTATTTGCGCTTGGCTCCCGACTTGGAGATGGCTTGCCTGCGGAAATTGCATTTGGCAAGGTTGCTGACGATATGCAAGGCACGGTTTCAGGAAGCTTTTTCCAGAAAGTTGACCAAAATATAAGGAGGCTTGGCATGAGCGTTCAGCAGTCAATCTTTGACCAGAAATACGGCGCATTGATGGATTTCCCCTCGAACATAATTGAAAGCTCGATGAAAGTGCTGGTTGAAAGCTCCAAAAAGGGAGCAAGGATTGCAGCCCAATCTCTGACAAATATTTCCCGTTACATAAAGGAGATACATAAAGTTGATGAAAGGCTGAAAGACCTGATGGCAGATATAATCTCTTCGATGAAATCACAGATAAATTTTCTGACACCGGTGATATCGGGCATTGTAATAGGAATAACGTCAATGATAACATCAATACTTGGCGCAATTGGGACTAGAATGCAGGCAGTGAGCACAGAAGGGGGGAAAGTTCCGGACATTTTCGGCAATCCAGGGATTCCTCCTTATTACTTTCAGCTTGTTGTCGGAATTTACATTGTACAGATAATTTATCTGCTGACTGTGCTTGAAAACGGGATAGAGAACGGATCTGACTCTTTAAATGAAAAGTATCTTCTTGGAAATAACATGATGAAAAGCCTTGTGCTTTACTGCGTAATTGCAGGAATAATTACAATAATATTCAATCTGATCTCCGGGAAGATACTAGCTACACTGGGGCCTGCAGGAATATAAGACCATTTCATTAAGGGAAAAAAGCAAGAAATAAAAGTGGGACGGACGGAATTTGAATCCGTGACAGTCCGCATCAAAAAGCATTGCTTCCTGATTCCACGGTCTTCAGCCGTGTGCTCTCCCAGGCTGAGCTACCGTCCCATTATAGAATTAAATTTTATGATTGTTTATATGGTTTTCGCTTTTTTCAGAAAAAAATAGAATTCAATAACAGGATCAAATTTCTTCTTCATCAAAATCAATATCTTCCCCTTCACTTTCCTTTGCTATATTTGAAAAAATCTCTTTATCTTCCCCTGATTCTTTATTCTCGCTTGGCGCAGAAGAGCTGACAACCTCTAATGTTCCGAACTTTCCAGTTGTAAGCTGCTTTTCACCCTGCCATTCATTCACATAGCCGTTTTTAATGTGAACCTTGTCACCTGCCTTAACTGTTTCGATCTGGTCATTCCACAGAGTTATCTTTATCTCATCCCCGAGATGGTCCTTTGCAGTTGCATTTGCCACTTTACCAGATCTTCCGAACTTGCTGAACTCTCTGGGAGGAGAGACCTCTACTACGTCAAGCACAATGTCAACATTGCCTTGTTTTGGTTCCAGGTCTTTTACGTTCATAGCAGCTAGAAATTATAATCAGTTTATAAAGTTATTTGTTCTCATTTAAAAAAACCAAAAATTTATATACTATGGATTTTTATAGCTATTCATCATTATATAAAAGAGGTGAGCTTGATGGTTGCTTTGGCAGGAACAGATGCTGTAATAAGGATAACATTGGCGATTATAATAGGGACATTGGCTGCAATAGTCTACAGCTTGCGTGTGCTCGTTCTTATGGAAAGGAGAATAGCAAGGGTAGAGATGCATATAGAAAACATGGCCAACAAGATAGTCAAAGAGGAATACAGGATAGAAAAGGCAGTGAAAGGCAAAAAAAGATAATCAGCGTTTAGCCAGCTCTTTTTCCAGATCTCTTATTTCTTTCTCTATATCTTCTATTGTTTTGCTGTTGTTTTCCTGCTCAAGGAGCTGTCCGCATTCAGGGCATTTGTAGCTGAAGTCAACAGCCTGCTCAAAAATAAGGCGGATACACTTGTTTTTGCAGATGAAAAAAATGCCGCTTTTTTCCCTTATGAGCCTCTCTTTAAGCTTCTCTATTCTCTTCTTTTTCAGGTCAAAAAAGAGATATTTGACCATTTTACTGTTGAAAGTCCAGTAATAGATGTACCACCCCTTTTTCTTGTCTTTTTTCCTGTTAAAAGAGACCAGATTTGCGTTATAGAGCCTGTACAGCATGTTTCGTGTTTCGTTTATTTCACGCTTTACAGCTTCTGCTATTTTGAATTCAGATACGTTCTTCTTGTTCTTCAGATACCTGACTAAAGGAATCGTGTCTTCGCCAGCGACTTCTTTGACTACATTTTCAATTATGCTGTTTGAAAGTTTCATTTTCTTTTTTAGAAGCCCTAAACAGGATTTATGGCCATATGTAAACCAGTATTTTCCCTTTATAAATCTTTTTATTTTCAAGGTTGAATTTAGAAAGATTAATTAACAACTTCAGCCAAAACAAGGCTTATGCCAAAAGAATCAATAGTTGTAATATGCTCGCATTCAGATGACCAGATACTTGGGCCAGGAGGCACATTGGCAAAATACGCGAAAGAGGGCAAGGAAGTTTATACAATCATACTGTCCTATGGAGAAAAAAGCCACCCTCATTTTCAGAGGAAGGTGGCGGTTGAAACAAGAGTAGAAGAGGCTAAAAAGGCAGATGATGTTATCGGCGGCAAAGGGGTTGTTTTTCTCGGATTAGAGGAAGGAAAATTTAAATTAGAAGCAGAAGAAAAAAATGCAAAAGAAAACATTAAAAAAATGATTAAAAAATTAAGGCCTTCAAAGATATTCACGCATATGTCGGATGACCCGCTGCCGGACCACAGGGCGGCGCATCAACTTGTTCTTGAAGCTGTTGATGAGCTGCAATACAAAGGGCATGTTTACAGCTTTGCAATCTGGAATATATTGAAGATAGGAAGAAGGAACCTTCCAAAGCTTGTTGTTGATATTTCAGATACATTTGAGACAAAGATTAATGCGCTTAACTGTTTTGAAAGCCAGAAGCTTTCTCTATTATTCCTTTTGTGGAGCGTTTATTTAAAGGCAATAGTTAACGGCCTGAAAAACAAATGCAGATTTGCAGAGGTGTTTTGGAAGGAAAGGTAACAAGATGAAGCCGAAACTTTTGATTGCAACAGACTCGTTTTTGCCAAGGTGGGATGGTGTTTCAAGATTTCTGTCAGAGATACTGCCGGCCATAAAGGACAGTTATGACATTACAGTGCTTGCGCCTGATTTTAAAGGAGAGTACAAAGAAATAGAAAACGTGAAAGTAATAAGGCTAAGAGTGCATGAATTCAGGATTGGCGATTATAACCCGCCGAGAATTGTATATAAGAGCATAAATCAGTTTGTAAAAGACGCTGATTTAGTCTGGACGCAGACAATAGGGCCAATCGGCGCAGCCACTATTTTTATTGCAAAAAGGCTGAAAAAGACAACAATAGCATACATGCACTCAATAGAATGGGAGCTTGTAAGCAAAAGCATTTCAAGAAACAGGCTTATTGGATGGTGGACGCACTTAATTGTCAAGATAATTGCATGGTTCCTTTATAATAAATGCGACATAATAATGGTTCCTTCTTTGCAGACAGCTGAATTGCTGACATGGCAGGGAATAAAGACAAAAAAGACAGTTGTGCAGCTGGGAGTTGATGTCCATAAATTCATTCCGTCAACAAATAAAAAACAATCCAAGAAGAATTTAGGATTGGCTGAAGACGGCATTGTCATAGGATTTGTCGGAAGAATTGGATTTGAAAAAGACCTGCTTACATTATACAGGGCGTTCATAAGGCTTGAAAGAACTTACCAGAATATAAGGCTGTTTATTGTAGGAGAAGGAAGAAAGGAATTGAAAGAATTATTCGGGAGAAGGAAAAGCATTATTTTAAGCGGAGCAGTGAATAATGTTGTGCCATATCTGCAGGCAATGGACATTTATGTCCTGCCTTCTTTGACAGAGACAAGCTCGCTGTCAACAATGGAAGCGATGTCAACGTGCCTGCCGGTTGTATGCACTCCGGTGGGAGTTGTAAAAGAATACATACGGGACGGAAAAAACGGGCTTTTGTTTCCAAAGCAGAATTCATATGTCTTATCTAAAAAATTAGAGTTTCTTATTAAGAATCCTGAAATGAGGTCAGCGCTTGGCGAAGAAGCAAGGAGAACAATAGTTGAGAAATTCTCATGGGAGAAAACTGTTTACAAGATAAAAAGAGTGCTGGAGCTGTACAGCTGAGTTTTTTAACCCTTCTTAGATGCTGCTTTATTAAGGTCATTAATTAATTTATCCAGGTTTATGCCGTGCGCAGCTGCTCCCTGCTCTATGCTCTCAAATTGGGCAATTCCGCAGCCGATGCAGTGCAGGCCATGCTGCATGAAAACAGCTATGGTATCCGGGTATTTTAGAACAACTTCTCCGATCGGCATGTTTTTTGTAATTTTGCCTATTATTTCCTTTGATTTTTTTATTTTGTTAGTTTTTATTGTTTTACCTTTCATTTTCTTACCTCATTTTTTAACTATCTTTATTGCTGAAACCGGGCAGCTGTCTGCTGCTTCTTGGTTGCAGCCAACATCATTAAGCTCAAGCTTCTTAGGAATTGCCTTATCGCCTTCTAATTTCCAGTTTTCAGGGCATACAGCTTCGCAGCTTCCGCAGCCGATGCATGCTTCCTTATCATATATTATTTTTACTTTTGCCATAAAATTAAGCTTTTACTGCATTTTATATAGCTTATGAATCATATTTTCATGCTGACAACCTTGCTTATCTTGTTTTCATCCATTGTTATTCCATATAAAGTATCTGCTTCTGAAATAACATGGTCATTGTGGCTGATCATCAGATACTGCGCCTTTTCAGAATACTGGCCTATCAGCTTTGCAAATTTTTCTGAATTGTGCTTGTCAAGGGCAGCATCAACCTCGTCGAGAACATAGAATGATGCCGGCTGATGCTCCTGTATTGAGAAAATAAACGCAAGCGCTGTAAGTGTTTTTTCACCGCCAGACAGGCTCCTGATATCCAAAAATTTGTTTCCGATAATCCTCACTTTTATCCTGACTCCGCCTTCAAATGGATTCTGCTCATTTTCAAGCTCAAGGAATGCGTCGCCTTTGTTTGAGAGCAAGCTGAATATTTTTTTGAAATGGTCATTTACTGTAGACATTGTGCCCATAAACAGCTCTTTCTTCTTGCCCTCAATCTCAGCCATCATGCCGAGCACATCTTTTTTCTCTATGCCGAGCTTTTCTTTTTTCTCGATAAGCGCATTAAATTCTTTCTCAACAGCCTCATAAATATCCAATGCCCTCATATTCACGCTTCCTATATTATCCCTCATCTTTTCAAATTCATTTATTTCCTTTTTCAAGTCCTCTTCAGACTTGTGGGAAGCAAGCTTAACGCCGGCATACTGCTGGAACTCCTCTTCCAGGCCGGCAAGCTTTGCTTTTACTGCGGCTTCGTCGATAGAAAGCCCATTTATCAGGGTTTCATTTTCTTTTAATCTTGCTGCAAAAGACTCGATCTTTTTATTGGAATCTGAAATCTCGTCATTCATCTTGTTTCTTTTTTTGTAAAGAGCTTCAAATCTGGAGTAAAATTCCTTTTGCTTATCCTCTTTTTCATTTAAAACAGAATGCTGGTTTTTTATCCTGTCTTTCAAATCAACAATCTGCTTTTTAAAGCTTTCAATTTCCTTGTCAGCCTGCTTAAGGATTTTTATTGTATTTTCCTTGTCCCTGAGATGTATTGATTGTACCTGGTCATCGATATTCTTTATACTGAGCCCCCTCTTTATGACATCAGCATCAAGATTCTTTTTAGTTTCTTCAAAAGCATTCAGCTCAGCCAGTATTTTGGGGTTTTTCAAGTCATTTATTTTGTTTTTTAAATCCTGTTTTTTTGTTTTGTTCTGGGCCAGCTCATTGTTCAGGGCAGAGATGTCATCTTCAAGCTTATCCTTCTTCTTATCTGCATCTTTGATTTCAGCTGATAATGATTCTTTCTTTCTTCTGCTGGCGTCAAGATCTGAATCTTCAAGGTGAAGCCCTTTTTCAATTTTTATCACATCCCCTTCAAGGTTTGCCTTGAATGTCCTCAAAGAAACTATCTTATCGTCAACTTCCTTCCTTCTTTTTTCAAGAGCGGAAACAAGAGTTTTTAGCTCGACAGCCTCTTCATTTTTGCCTTCAATATTTTTGGCTATGTCCTCTTCCTCGAATCCAATGCCTTTTGTCCTGTGCCTAAAGCCGCCATGCATTGCTCCGCTTAATTCCGCAGAATCACCGTCAATTGTCACCATCTTTGATGTTCCGATGCCGATTCTTCTTGCAACATCAATGTCATCAACAATAAGGGTATTGGCGAAAACATGCGAAAAAATATCCTTGAATTTAGATTCATAAGAAACAAGGTTAACAGCAAGATCATGCACGCCATTGCTTGACTTTAATTTCTCAACTTCAGGCCTTACAGGGGCGGGCTTTATTTTGTTCAGGGGAAAAAATGCTGCTACTCCGAGCTTGTTTTCCTTGAGGTATTTTATGCATTTTGCAGCTGTTTTGTCGTCTTCCACAACAACAGCATCTATTTTCGGACCCGCAGCAATTTCCAATGCAAGGGCGTATTTTGAATTCACTTTTCCAAGCTGGCCTACAGTGCCGTATATCCCGCCGAGCTTGCTTTTATTTTCAAGCACTTTTTTGACAGCAATATTGCTGAAAAACCTTTCCTGGCTGCCAACGCTTCTCGCTTCCAGCTTGGACAGCTCCTCAACTAATTTTGTTAATTTATCCCTCGAGTTTGACAGCTGCAATGCAAGTGAAGAATCTTCATTCAGCAGCTGGCTTAGCTCATTCGATGCCTTCTTAAGCTCTTCTTTCTTTCTCTTCAAATCCTGAATGTCTTTTTTGTGCTCTTTTTCGATTTCCTCAACTTTTTTGATTGACTCGTCTATTGATTTTACGCTGAACTCGAGCATATCTTTTCTTCTTAAAAGCTCCTGCTGCTCTGCTCTTAACTGCTGTATCTTGTTCTGTTTTTCTTCAAGATATTTGTCAATTGCCTCAACTTCTTTTTCAATATCCTCAACATCCTTTCCAATCCTGTTTTTCTTTTTGAATTCATCCAGTTTTTTGCTAAGATCGGCTATCTCTTTCAGCTTTCCTGACTTTTCTTCTTCTAAGCCAAGCTTTTCATTATTCAAGGACTCAATCTTTTCCTCAGTCTGTGAAAGGCTGCTTTGCAGCCCCTCTTTTCTCTGCATTATCCTTGAAATCTCAGCTTCAAAGCTTTCCATTTTAGTCTTGTTAGCTGCTGTGTCCACTTTAAGCTGCTGTATTTCTGAATCAAGAGAATCCTTATAGCCGCGCTTTTCAACTTCTTCTGTTATTTTTTTTATC
>JACPBO010000020.1 GCA_016180285.1 Candidatus Woesearchaeota archaeon | reverse complement strand
ATTATTGTCGGAGCAGGCCCAGCAGGCTCTTCAGCAGCGTATTTCTCAGGAAATCTCGGACTTGATCTTTTGTTATTGGATAAAAAAGAATTTCCAAGAGCAAAGCTTTGTTCCGGTGGAATTTCTCCAAGGACTCTTAAGACATTAGATGAAATGAATTTTGGCCACAAGATTGAAAGAAAATACCATAAAGTAATCGGGGGAAAAATAATTGCTCCAAATGGCGCAGTTATTGAAGGAAATATACCTAAGACTGAAAAATATAGAGACTATGGGTATGTGATACATAGAACTGAATTGGATAAGATGCTGAGAGACCATGGAATGCAAACTAAAAATTCTGAATTCAGGCAGGAAGAAGCAATTGACCTAATTATTGATGCGGGTTATGTTAAAGGCGTAAAAACCGAAAGCAATGAAAAAATTTATTCAAAAGCTGTTATTTTAGCTGACGGCGCAAATTCCCGCCTAGCAGAAAAATATGGGCTTATTGCACCCTGCAAAGAAAAAACAATTATTGCATTGGAAAGTTGGCGTGAACATATTGAAGTAAAAGACAGATTTGTTATTTATTATCATGAAAAGTTGCTGCCAGGTTACTTCTGGATTTTTCCTGAAGGCGATGGCAAAGCTAATGTTGGCCTGGGCTTCTGGGGCCTGTCAAAATATAAGGAAACCGATATTTATGATGTTTTTAAGGAAATTCAAGCTTCAAAGCAGATAGATAATTTATTGCAGGGCTCTAATATTACGCATGAACCAAAAGCCTGGACAATAAGGTTTAGAGATCCAAAAAAGATCCCTATTGGCAACGGAGTCATTGCAATAGGAGATAGCGGCGGATTTGCAAATCCTTTTACTGGAGAGGGAATTTATTATGCTCTTGAGTCCGGGAAATTTGCAGCAATGGCAGTCAAAAAAGCCCTTGAGACGGGCGATGTTTCTGCCGATGGCTTAAAACATTTTCAAGAATTATGCGCTGAAGAATTTGAGGAAGATGTGCAATTCAGCCATGTATTAAGAAAAATATTTGGCAATGCCGAGATTATAAATAGCCTTGCGATGAAAGCATCTGTTGATCCTGATCTTAACTCCTTGCTGCAAGGCATACTTGTAAATGTTAAACCTAAAGGGCAAATTTTACAGTTTGTTGATGAAAATATTCTCAGGTGATGCTTTTGATCAACCATAATACAGCTTATTCTCCTCTTTCTGCTCCCTGTCAAGCTGGGATCCTTCCTTGTTGATCCTTGGCCTGTTTGATTCTTTATCTCTTCTTAATGTGATCCCAAGCTCTCTTAAAAACAGGTTCATTCCGTCTTTCATATTAAATGGGCCTTTTGCTTCGCCATGCACAGCCGGCTCTCCTGCGAATACAACTAGTCCTTCTGATAAATAGTCTATGAATAATAAATCATGGTCAACAACCAATGCTGAAGTTCCCCTTTCTTCCATTATATCATGTATGACTTTTGAAACAGCCAGCCTTTGCTCAATATCGAGATAAGCAGAAGGCTCATCTAAAAGATATAGATCAGCTTTTTGCGAAAGGCATAATGCTATCGCAACCCTCTGCAATTCCCCGCCCGAAAGCTCGATGATTTTTTTAGCCAATAAATGCTTAAGATTCAGAGGCCTCATTAATTGAACATCGTATTTCTGCATTGCTTCCTTTAAAGCAGCCATTACAAGCTCATCTGATTTTGTTTCTATGTACTGCGGCTTGTAGCTGACTTTTATGTTTTGGTCAACTATGCCCTTGTCCTGCTTTAAGGCTCCTGCCAATATTTTTACAAAGGTTGTTTTTCCGATTCCATTTTCACCTAAAATGCCTATTGTTTCATGGCGGTGCAGTTCGCCTTTCTCTGCTTTTAATTTGAAAGAGCCAAGCTTCTTTTCAATATCCTGCCAGCCTGTAAGCAGCATTCTCTTTTTGGATTCTGTCGGCGGCTTTACTGAGAATTTTATTGTTTTATCCCTGAAGCGGACATTTTCTTCTTTTAAATATCCATCCAGGTAAATGTTTATACCGTTCCTTGCTGCCTTTGGCTGCGAAACAACTCCATAAACGCTTTCTTTGCCGTACATCATGTGAATCAGGTCGGTCATGTAATCCAGAATAATCAGATCATGCTCAACAACCATAACAGCTGTGTTTTCATCTGCAAGATTTTTTATGAATTTGCTTACTTTGATTCTTTGCTTTATATCAAGATATGAGCTTGGCTCGTCAAAAACATAGAGGTTTGCTTTTTTCAGTACAGTTGCTGCAATCGCCACTCTCTGCAGCTCTCCTCCTGAGATTTCATTGATGTTATTGTCGAGTATTTTTTCAATTTCCAGCTGTTTTGCAACCTTGCTCAATTCTTTTTTCTCATCCACTTTTTTCAGAAGATCAATTACTTTCCCTTTTGCTGTTTTGGGTATTGCATCAACCTGCTGCGGCTTGTAGCTTATCTTTATATGGCCTTTCTTTATTTTCTCAAAGAAAGACTGTGCTTCGCTGCCTTTGAAATGATCTATGAGCTCATCATAAGCTGCTTCTTTCTCCTTTCCAAAATTAGGCTTTAGCAAACCGGCCAATATTTTTAATGCTGTTGTTTTTCCGATCCCATTGACTCCCAAAATTCCGACAACTTTTCCGAATATAGGGATTGGCAGCCTGTACAAAGAAAATCCGTTTTTTCCGTAGCGGTGTATCGGGCCTTCTTTTAATTCCTCTGGAAGATTGATTATATGTATTGCGCCGAAAGGGCATCTGTTGACGCATATGCCGCAGCCTGTGCAAAGCTCTTCATCTATCTGCGCCTTGGTTGACAGCCCCTTTATTATGCAGTCCTTGCCGATCCTGTTGACAGGGCACACCCTAATGCAAAGATAGTTTCCGCAGCCTTCTGGGTTGCATTTGTCCTTTTCAACAACAGCGATTCTTGCCATATGGCTTGTTTTTGTTTATTGTTTAATAAAGCTTATGATTTACAAAATTAAGTAAGAAGCTAGTACTTAAAAATTCTCTCATATTCCTTGTGATCGAACCATTCCAGAATGATATTTACAATTTTTATTTCATCAGTTTCTATGGTATACAACAGCCTCCATGCATTGGGCAGATTATATTTCCAAAGGTTAGTAATTTCGTGTTTTTGAACATAAACTGCAGGCCACAGGTTCTTAGGTATTTTTATACCGCAAGCTGGGTTTAATTTTATGTCTTCAATAGCTCTGCATATGAATTTATACAGTTGTTTGTCTTCAAATTTGCCATCTGTTAGGGATTCAAACTCTTCTTTTAATTTCTGGCTTATGAAAGCAACAAGAATCTCTTTTCTCATCTTACTACAAGCCCTTCAGAAATCAATTGTTTTATTCTTTTTGGGTTATATGTCCAAATTATGCATCTGTCTTTATCTATCATGATTTTTCCAGATTTTTCTAAATAATCCAGAATTGTCTGAAATGTCTGATACATCATTTTCTTAGGCAGCTTTTTCCATAATTGATATTTTCCGCATTCCTGGCTGTATTTTTGTATTGCTTTTTCTACCATAATCACTGACTCTAGTGTAGGGCTGTGCAAAATAGTTGCCTGTTCCATCTTATATAAGTATATATAAGAACTAATATTTAAACCTTTTGAATTTTTGATCCCTTGCTGGCCATTTTTAAAAACGTTTATAAACAAAGGAAAAAACATAAACTTATGAAATGCGAAATATGCGGCAACAAGGTGAATGAAACATTTTTGAAGAAGGTAATCGGGACAATGGCAAAAGATGAGAAGGGGAAGCAGCATTATTTCTGCTTTGAATGCCAGAAGAAGTTTCAGAGCAAGGAAGAGCTGCTGAAAAATATTAGATGATCTGATGCCCCTGTAGCTTAGCCAGCTAAAGCGCGAGTTTCGTAAACTCGAGATCAAGGGTGCAAATCCCTTTGGGGGCTTTTAAATGAAACTAACTACAACGAATTTCGAGCGCGCAGTCTTCTTCAGCTGGTACTGCAGCACTGCAGACTGCAAGTTCTGCTATATGAGCACCCAGCCGAAAGGCCAGAAGATGGCTGTAAGATCATTTGCATCAATTCTGGCTGAATTCATCCTGTGCAAAAAACTAGGCTGGGATATCGGCTTCCTGTCAGGCGGGCATAATGCGTATGCAGCAACGGACTTTTTAGAGATGCTGAAATTAATTAAAAAAACCATAAATGAAAAGATATGGATCAACATAGGGCCAATTAAAAAGAGAGATTTGATCAAATTCAGGCCGTACATCAAAGGCGTTGTTGCTTCTATAGAAACTATCAACCCAAAAGTCCATGATATTGTCTGCCCTTCAAAGCCGATTAAGCCATTTGAAAAGATGCTTGAAGAAGCCCTAAAACTTAAGCTAAAAACTGCAATGACAATAATACTCGGCTTAGGAGAAAATATTAATGATTTTGAAAGATTGAAAGATTTCATTAAAAAATACAAGATATCAAAAATACATTTCTACGGATTAAACCCCCAAAAGGGAACGATCTTTGAAAAATCAAGCCCTCCGAAAAAAGAATATATGGCAGAATGGATAAAATTGACGAGAAAGGAATCCCCGAAAATAGACATACAGGCAGGAATATGGCTGGACAGGGTTTATTATGTTTCTGATCTGCTGAAAGCAGGGGCAAACTCGATAAGCAAGTTCCCTGCATTGAGGCATTTTGGATCGAAATATGCGAGAGAAATTGAAAGGCAGGCGAAAATTGCTGGGAGGAAGTTTAGAGGAACTTTGACAGAATTCAAAAGGTTTGATGTTGATAAAGAAATTAAAAGATTAAAGCTAGTTAAAAGCCTGAAAGAAAAAGTTAAAAACAAGCTTGAGCTTTATCTGAAAAACCTAAAAACCCCTACTTCTCCTTCTTAACTTTAAGCTCAATCCACCTTTCTGGTTTTTTCTTCTTATTCAGCACATGCATAAGCGAATTCGTTATTGTTGCGCCGTGCCCTTCAAAATAGCCCACGATTATCTTAGAGAACATATAAAGCACAACGCTTACTCCGACAATCACATAGAATATTGTGAAGATCTTAGATGCATCTGTAGTCGGGTGCAAGTCTCCAAAGCCGACTGTTGTGAGTGTTGTCGCTGAAAAATAAAAGGAATCCACCCATGACCAGCGCTCTAAATTATGGTAGACAGTTGCCCCTGTAAGCAGGATTGCAAATACAAGGAAGATTGTTATTAATGTGCTTATTCTCTGCTTCATCCTATTTGTTTTTTATCTGACCCCATTTTGTTATGATTATTATTCCAAATACGCAGATCAATGTCACAATGAGGGCAACAAACACCCTGAAATAAAAGCTGTTGCCGCTTAGCTTGAGATAATCAAGCACTTTATTGACGCCTTCAGTTATGAGATCCTTCCAGTACAATGCGAGAATAAATGCAAATGCCGCTGATATGGCAATAGCTATGTTTTTCCTCACTTCATTCTGGAAGTATTTTGCGTGATTTACAAGCTTTTGGTTCAATTCGTTTTGTTTCATCATGGAAATTAAAAAACAGCTTAAATAAAAACGTTTCTATTATCTTGCTCATATAAGTAATAAATTACTCGATCTTAAATTCGATGTTTGCCATTTTCCACTGCAAGTTATTCATACCTTAATGAATCAGCAGGCCTCATATATGCCGCCTGCCTTGCCGGAAGCATTCCTGAAGCAATTCCGACAGCAACTGAAAACAGCAATGATCCAATAATCAAATACCCCGGGAAATATGCCTTTAAGATTGACACTCCCATCCTGGTTGTGATGTAAACCACAATGTTGCTCAAGCCAACTCCGATCAGTATGCCGATTACGCCTCCGGTAAGCCCAAGCAATCCGGATTCTATCAGGAATATCTGCGCAATATCTGAGTTCTTCGCTCCAATTGCCTTCATAACGCCAATCTCTTGCGTTCTCTCTAAAACAGATGTGTACATTGTATTCATTATCCCTATTCCGCCAACTAGCAAGCTTATCGCAGCAATTCCGATCAGAACAGCCTGCACAATTGTAAACACTGTTTTGAAAGTGTCCAGCAGCTGGGCCGATGTCTGTATTGAGAAATCCTCTTCTCCTTCCTTTACATTCCTTTCGCCACGCAGCCTTTTTTTAATGTTTTCTGCAACTGCATTTGCATCTTCGCCTTCCTTTATCTGCGCTATTATCGTATTATATTTTTCAGGCTCATTTAAAACAGCTCTTGCAACATCCAATGGAATAAGTATCTGCGAGTCATCCTGGGGATTGCCTATCCTGCCCAATATCCCGATAATCTTAAAATCCTTTCCTTCAACTTCTATTTTGTCCCCTGGCTTAAGATTTTTTTTGAAAACCCTGCCTTCGCTGAACATTATGCCAACTAATGCATTATAGCTGTCGCCTTTCTTCAAGTCCCTACCTTCAATGATTTTAAAAGAATGTATGCTCTGGATTATTTTTCTGGATTCATCTGTCGGCATTCCGGTTGCCCAGCTGTATTTGAATTCATTGCCGCTTTTCATTCTTGCCAGTTTATATATGAAGCCAGCAGCAAGATCAACGCCTCTGGATTTTTTTATTGCATCAAGATCTTTCTCTTTCAGCTCTGATGCTGCAGAGCTTCCTCCAACTCCTGAAAAAGTCCCGCCAGGGCTTATAATTATCTTGTCAACGCCAAGCATCTTAAACTGCTCGTTTATTGTCTCCTGCAATCCCTGGCCAAGGCTGATCAGGGCAACAACCAATGCTATTCCTATGAAAATGCCGAGCATTGTGAGCCATGTCCTTACTCTTCTTTCCCTGAAATTAAGGAAGGCGTATTTTACATAATCGTTGATCATTTTTTCCTCAATGCATCTACCGGGCTTAATAATGCAGCCTGCCTTGCCGGCAAAGAGCCTGAAACAGATCCTATTAAAAATGAAAATGCCAAAGCGCTGATTATCAATAAAGGGCTGATGTTTGCCCTGAACAATGTTATGCCATAGCCCTGCACAACAAATTCAACTGCCTTTGCTATTGAAATGCCGATAACAACTCCGATAAAGCCGCCAGCAAGGCTAAGAAGCCCTGATTCTATCAAAAAAATCTTTGCAATGTCTGAATTTTTAGCTCCAATTGCCTTCATTATCCCTATCTCTTTTGTTCTCTCCAAAACAGAAGTGTACATAGTATTCATTATGCCGATTCCGCCAACAATAAGGCTTATTGCAGCAATACCTATCAAGACTGCCTGCACAACATCAAGAATAACTGTAACAGTTGCAACCCTCTGCTCAACTGTCTGCACTGTGAAATCTTCTTCATTTTCTTTAACATTCCTGAATTTCCTAAGCTCTTTCTTTATTGCCTCGGCCACTTTGGATGGCTCAAACCCGGCCGAGGTTGTGACCATTATTGATGATATTTTTTCAGGCTCGCTGAATATTTCCCTTGCTGTATCAAGGGGAATTCTGACAAGAAGGTCATGAATGCCAGTTCCAATCAGTTTCTGAATGCCGACAACCTCGAATTCCTTGCCTTCAACTTTTATTTTATCTCCCAGCCTTATATCGACATTGAAGAGATCATGCACCACCTTATAGCCCAGAACTGCCTTGTATTTATCAGTTTGCTTTAATTGCCGTCCTTCACCTATTTCAAAAAGGCCTATTTCATCCAATCTTTTTCTTGTTTCTGCATCAGTTGAAACTCCGAAAACAAGTGTATGCTTAACTTTGTCCTGAAATTCAATTCTTGCTGTTTCTGAAAGAATCCCGGTTGCGAAATCCACTCCAGCAACTTTGCTTACAGCATCAATATCTTTTTTTGTCAATTCAGATGCAGAAAGCGAAGAGCCTGCTCCCGGCGGGCCAAATGCAATGCCGCCGGCTTCAATAATAACCCTGTTTGAGCCTACTTTTTTGAATTCCTCATTAAGCGCAGCTTTCATGCCAGTGCTCAATGAAATAAGCGCAACAATGGCAGCTATCCCTATCAATATGCCTATGATTGTGAGGATTCCCCTTTTCTTTCTGTGCAAAAAATTGCTGTATGCAAACTTAATGTAGTCTTTGAGCATTTTTATCCATTATCAAAAAGAAAAAATAAATTAAGCTTTTTTCCTTCTGCTCTTTTTCAATTTACTGTAGCCCCACCATGCTGCAGCTGCAATGATGATCAACAAAATAATTCCCCAAAAGCCATTGCCCTGCTTTATGCCGAGCTTTTCAGGGCTGATTATCTTGAGCTCCAGGCTGATGTTGGCAGAATAATCCTTGTTGTTTGCATCCTTGTAATCAACTGCGAGCGGAAGAATCACCTTGCCGTCTTTTGCATTTTTCAGGAACAGCCTGAATTCTGCTGTTTCATAATCATCTGAATCCACATTCCCAACATAAACAACATCAGGCGAGACTATTTCATAGTCATTTGTTTCTTTCAGCCTTGCATTCACAAATTTTATGTCTGTCAATCCTTTGTTTACAAACTTAATGATGATTTTGCCTGAGCTTCCAATCTTGTATATTGTTGAGCTTTCTATGCTGATGTAGAGGTCTGGGGCTGAGCCGACAACTAAGCCGATTAAATGCGCTTTTGTGTAATTCTTTCCAAGCCTGTCCATATAGCTGATTTCAAGCGGAACCTTATAAACATCTGCCTTTGTATCCGGGGCAGTTATCAGCTTGAATGTTGCTGTTTCCTTTAATCCTGCATCAAGATTTTTTATTGCTTTTTCATTGGATGAGTCTATTGGGGCAAACGGAGTGTCATTTAAATTAAGCTTGATCCTGATGTCTTTTAAAAGAGAGCTTGCAATGTTCTTAATTACAACATTCAGCGCGGCTTCGTTTCCTGGCACAATTATTCTTGGCGTTGAATTTGCTGATTCAACTGATATTATTGCTTCATGCGCTTGTATGCTTACATTGAATGCGCTTGTTACAACCCACTCAGAGCCTGATGCTGTTTTGTAGCGGACCTTGATTTCGTTTTCACCATCAACAGCATTCTCATCGACCTTAAGCCTGAACTTTGCAATGACTCCTTCTGAGCCCAGCTGTATTCCGGATATGCTGCCGAGGTTTTTTGATGCGCTGTCTCCAGAGCCGATTGAAAACGGATATTGCGGAAGAATGTCAAGCGTTACATTAGAAGCCGCCCTTGTTCCCCAGTTTTCAGCTTTAAAGCGCAGGTCAACATATCCCGCAGGCTCTGCAGGGTCAGGCTCCTGGCTTATCAGCGTTATTTTTATATCCCTGCTTTCCGGGTTAGCAACAGTTGTAGTGGTTGTTATTGCATAAACAATGTTTATTGAAATCGCCAGCAAAACAAAAACCAAAATCACGTGCAATATTTTTTTATTCATCTAACCCACCTCGTTAAGGCTTTTTACGATTTTACCATCTCTGAGATATTCAATCCTGTCTGCTTCTTTTGCAAGAGCTGCGTCATGCGTGACCAAAATGAAAGTTTTGCCTTCTTTTTCATGCATCTTTTTTAAAAAGTGTATTATATCCCTGCCGCTTCTGCTGTCGAGATTCCCAGTTGGCTCGTCGGCCAGCATCACATCGGGATTGTTAGCAAGCGATCTGGCAATTGCCACTCTTTGCTGCTGGCCTCCGCTCATTTCTGAAGGCTTGTGGCGCATCCTGTCAGTTAACCCAACTATTGCCAAAAGCTCTTTTGCAGCTTTTATGCGCTCATCTGCCGGCACATCCTGGAAAGTCATTGGCAGGGCAACATTTTCAATGGCAGTTAATGTGGGGATCAGGTTGAACTGCTGGAATATGAAGCCTATTTTTCTGCCCCTTATCTGGGCAAGCTCTGATTCGCGCAATTTGGCTATATTCTGGCCTTCAAGGAAGATGTCGCCTTTTGTCGGAATATCAAGGCAGCCAACCATGTTCATTGCTGTGCTTTTTCCGCTGCCGCTCGGTCCCTGTATTGCAACAAACTCGCCTTTTTTTATTTTAAGGTTTAGGCCGCATAATGCATTAACCTCAACTTCACCCATATTGTATGTTTTCCAAACATTCCTTAATTCGATTATCGCGCTCATTTTTCCTTCAGCATTTTATTTATATCCCCTCCGAAAAATTTTGACAGCAATTTAGTCATTACATCGGCCTTGACCAAAATGATTCCGCGGGCTCCCATTTTTTCACCGCTTAATACAAGAAATTTTTCTCCTTTGCCTATTCCTAATTTTTTTCTCAGTTTTGACGGCAGCACCATCTGCCCTCTTTCGCCTATGATCGTGCTTCCGTAATACTCGAATGACCTGTCCTCAAGCATTTTTAAGTATGATTTTTCATACTTTATAAACTTTTCGTATTAATCATACGTTTCATACATAAGATGACTCAAAAATCAATAAAAACAGACTTTTATTTTTTGAAAATCATTCCAACAGTGTCATGAAGCTCATCAACAAGAAGTTTAATTTCATCCATCAGCTTAAATCCTAAATCAAATAGTTCTTGTTTTAATGAACTTACACCAACGTAATTCTCTAAGAACAGTCAATAATTTAAGTTATCTTTGTTGGAATAGGTATTGGCTGAAGTGCTGGATTTGGAGATATTATCAAATCCTTAGCTTTTTCATATATATTCTTTAAAAATACCTTTACCTTACTATCTGCTTTTTTTAATAACATTGGATCTTGGTCATTCAGGTACAACGATGATGCTAGACTTAGAAATCCTATTCCCATAGACACATCATACGCGGGGTCTATATTAGTTGCGTTATATATTAGGGCTTTACCCAAAAATGTTGCTCCTGTTAAGAAAACGGGGAGTCTTAATAATCAATTATATGATTTATAAAAGGTATCAACTGGGTCGATGGGGGTGGATTCACTTACAATGTTGCGATCTTTCTTCCAAAAAAATACTTCACTAGCATTATAAAGACCCTCTATGTTCATAGTTAGATTATAGCTTAGACCTAAATTTAATTCATTTGAAATGCCAAATAGGTTCGTTCCTATCTCTGCAATACAACCACCACCGTATGCAGTACCAATTAATTTGAGTAAACCTAAAATTCTTTTTGGTAATTTCTTCTCCAATTTATGCCCGAGTTTGGTGTATTGTTTCTGAATTGTTCTATCTAAACATTCTACAGGTTTTAACATTGATTCTAATGTCATTTTATTTTCCCTCATTTAACTGTTTTGTTTCATTCTAATTTAACTTCTCCATTCAAAACTGCTCTGCATAAACAACCATCAAATTGCGTTCGGGTTATCTTTCTCACTTTTCTAAAATATTCATTATGAAAGATATCAAATATATTTTTTGTATGACCATAATCATCTATTACTTTGTTCTCTCTTTTTGGGGGTATAGCTATTCCGGGAGACATACTATCTCCAATTAATACTAATTCAGTTGACTGCCTATCTTTGCAGTTATTTTTACCGTAAACTCCTCCACTAGAATAGATGTCAGCTAAAGAATTATGTTGCCCAAGACTGAGGGATAATTCATTTTCTTTTCCTTTAGCTTTACCAGAAAATATTATCGGTTCTATAAAGCAATACAAATCAAGCTTTTCTACTAAAGGAATGATATTTTCAATTACATCTCTATAATTTTCTCTTGATACCATTGTTTCAATACCTAACCTTTCTTGAGGTATTCTTTCAATCAATTTTGTTAATGCTAGAGGAATACCTATACCATCTTCAATTATATAATATGGGTACTCTTCTAATTTAACCCCGGCCATACCCGCAGCTTTTCTTTGGTCAGAATTCCAATATTTGACATAAAGGTTAATTTCAAGTTCTCTTACCTTTTCAATTAATTCGGATGAATTCATGCCTATATATTCTTTTGCTAAGCCATCATTCCAAAAAACCGAACCATTTGTGAATACAACAGATTTCATGTCTTTTTTATGTAAATATTCCTGAACATTCCAAAAATCTTTTGAGAGTGTTAATTCGCCAAGTCCTGGCCAATAGGTTACCTTAGCACCCAAATCTTTTGCTTGGTTAATAATATCTTTTAACTGTCCCTCGTTTAAATTTTCTTCTGCAAAGCCTTCAGTAAAACAATAATTTGGGCATTCAAAATTACACCAGTTAGGACCTTGCATTATTGTTAATATATGTATGCTATCTCTCATGAATTCTTCTGGGATGATTAGCCCATCATCTAAAGAATAATCTATTGTTTCATTTTTCTCTATTAGTTTTCCTTTTTCATTCGGGATAAGTATCGGGAATAATTTTTTTATCATTTTCTTTCCCCTCCTTGATTTATTCCTAAAGATTCGTTCGCAGTTTTTGTATATAACTCAGCTACGGCTTTGATAAGATAGTCTGATTGATTTGTGATTTCTCCTGTTGAGAAGACTAATCCTCCAGAAAAACTACCACTTAAACGAATACCATCTGGTGCACTACCGCTAAGCTCAAGATAAACATGAGTCACATGCTTTTGTTTTGCTGAATCAATTGTTTTTTGAACTGCAAGCAAGAGTGTATTATTATACCACAAACTTGTCCCATCATAAAACGATTGTTCACTAAATTCACTATTCAACCTAAGTTGCCCGACTATACCAAAATCAATATTACCAATATGCTCTAAACTTCCTTTTTCTATCTTGATTTTTTTCTCTAAATCTGAAAGAAAATTAATTCCATCGATTGTTTTCTGTAGATACAAATTGCCAGATGCGTCATAAAACTTCTTTTTATCCAAAGAATCAACATCACCATAAACAATAACTTCTGCATGAGCATTAAAATACCTTGGTTTCTGCCCTTTATACTTATAAAGTTCATTACAGACTGTCTCTTTATCCGGGTAAAGTAGCACCGAATCAATTAATGTGATGTTCTTTCCTTTGAATTCCGGTTTAATGCGATAGACTTCAAGATATTCCTGATCGCCAATTTCAAACAGACTTGTTCTTTCCTCATTCAAGTTTTCTTTGATAGATTTATGTATCTCATGTTTCTTAATTACCTTAGTAGGAATCTCATCTGGATATTGTATTCCACATCCAGCAATACCTAAAACTAATGCTCCTGTCAAAACAATTGATGTTAATGTTTTTTTGATTGTCATTTTAATTCCTTCTTGCATTTATTTATCATAACATAGTAATAACACTCTATTATAAGAAACTTCTGTTATAAAAATCCATCAAATCGAAATATTTAAATACTTATTTTTAGGTATAATGGAATATGTCACAAAATTCAATACAATTAGACATTAAGGACAGAAAGATACTGGAGCAATTAGACTTAAATGCCCGGCAAAGCAATTCGCAAATAGCCAAAAAAGTTGGTGTAAGCAAGGACGTAGTAAATTACAGGATAAAGAAGTTAGAGAACGATAGTATAATTAAAGGATATTACTCTGTTTTAAACATAACAAAACTTGGTTATATGACTTATAAATTAATGCTTACATTTCAGAATATCACCTCAGAAATAGAAAAAGAGATTATTGACTATTTTATTAAAAGCCCATATGTTGGCTGGATTGTAAGCTGCGATGGCTATTACAATCTAATGGCTATTGCATGGGTAAAAAGCCCGATTGTTTTTGATGATTTTTTCACAGATTTTTTGAATAAATACTCTCAATATGTGCAGGAAAGGGATGTTATTGTAATAACAGAGAATCATGCCTGTAGAAAAGCTTATTTGTTTAATAAAAAATTTGATGATTCTCCTGATATTTTCTATTCAGGAGAGCCTGAATTTGATTTGGATAAAACAGACTTGCAGATTATTAAAATTTTAGCAAACAATTCAAGAATTCCATTGTACGAAATAGCAAGCAAGTTAGACCTAACCGCAGAAGCTATTGCTTACAGAATAAGACAACTGCAAAAGAAAAACATAATCCAGGCGTTTAGACCTATAATAAACACATCGCAATTAGGTTATCAGTATCATAATGTCCTATTTAGGCTTCAGAATTTTGAAAACATCAAAAAGATATTTCAATATTTCAAACAGCATCCAAACATAATCTATTTTGTCAAATATCTTGGCTCTTATGACCTAGGAATTGATTTGGAAGTAAAAGGTGATAAAGAATTAAGAGCGATTTTAAAAGGGATAAAAGATGCTTTTAGCAAAGATATTAAAAGCTATAATTCTGTTTTAATATATGAAGAGCATAAATTATCATATTTGCCTGAATAAAACAAAAACATTTAGAAAAACATATAAATAAGCCATTTCTTCATTTGCTTATGAAAAAGCGAAGAATAAACAAACAAGTACTTGTGACATTATTTTTGGCATTCATAATGGTGTTCAGCACATTTGCCGTTATTTTCGACAGGTATACAAATGTTGTAAAGCTGAAGTATAACGGCTATAGTTTCTCACAAAATGGAAATCTTTTTGCAACAAAAATAAATGGGAAGAATGTTTATTTTGACAATTTTCCAAAAAATGTCGAAGACATAAATTTAAGCAATGATGCTGTAAATAAGGTATTGAACACTAAAATGCTTTATATCACTTACGATATTTCACAAGACACGCGCAAGATAATGGGAAAAGCGCAGTATGACCTTCAAAATGCGCTGTGGCAGAATTTAAAGATATATGCGGCAGCCTCGCTGATGAATGAAAGCGAGTACAAGCTTCCTGTTGTCAGCTGCAGGAATGCAACAGCGACTGTGCCTGTCATAGAGCTGTCTTATTCCAATGAAACAGGGGTTGATTTGGAAGGGAACTGCATATCCATTCATTCAACTAATGAAGAAGGCCTTATAAGATTGAAGGACAGGGTATTATTTGGATTATTTGGAATAATAAAATAAAATGGACATTGTTAAAAACATATTCGGAGTATTCATTGAAGCAACTCCTGTATTGCTTATGATAGTCCTTACTCCATTTGTGAAAAATGACTATATTCTGGCTGCAATATACCTTGTTATTATTGCCATTTCTTTTTTGGTCAGATATGAGAAGGGTGACGCTGTTTTTTTGGTTTTGGGCTTTGCCATGATGTTTTTCTTTGAATATTTATTCATTTCTACAGGGTCAGAAACATTTGAAAGAAGAAGCCTGTTTGGAGTTATGCCCGTATGGCTGCCGATATTATGGGCATATGGCTTTGTTGCAATAAAAAGGGCAGCAGACATACTGAAATGAAAAAAGCAGATGAAGAAGTGATCAAGGATGTGTCTGAGATAGAAAAAACACTTGAAGATGATGATGAAAAGGAACCTGATGAAGAGGAAAAAACCGACAGCAAAAAGGCAATAAGGGTTTTTCTAATAGCCATTATTGTTTTGATCGTTGCATTCGCATTAATATTCAGCGTAAAGTATTTCTACAGCAAGGAAGAAAATCCGCAGGAATACAAATACGGCGCATATAAGTTCACCAAAATAGGCGGCATGTGGTACACTCAGATACAGAACGAAAACAACATTTTCAACATTCCGCTGCATTACAATCCCGGCGAAATAAAAAATATATCGATTTTAGGAAAAATTGATGGCAGGTTTAATTTCAGCAAAAGCATTTATTTGACTTCTGATCCGGCAGAATCCGGGGCAGGCTATGTTGCACTGGCTGCTGCTGAATTAAGCCTGAACATGGTGCAGGGCCTTGGACTAATGCCTGTTGCAGCATGCTCTGAAAACAGGACAATTCCCTGCGCCGTAAGGCCGATCATCAACTGCACAAACACAAATGAGCCGGTTATTTACTTAAAAGAAACTGGAAAAGCTGAAGTAGAGCTTAAGGGTAATTGTGTTGTGATCAAGGGCGTTAATGTTGATCTTGTAAGGGCAACAGATAGATTGCTTTATCAATTGTATAAGATAATGAAATAAATTACAGTTCTAGAGCACCATTCTCAGTCAGCACAATCAACCTTATCCCAACTCCGAGCTTTAATAATGCTGACAATACAGCCATGTGCTCTTTTCCTGACCCTGCGATCATGTTGAAGGCAACCTCTATGCCTGTTATCTTTTTCTCAAGCTGTTTTTTTATGTTTTCGCTTAGTTTCTGCAGCGGCTCTTTTGGATCTGTGATTATAAATTCAACATTCTTCACTTTAGGAAAATCCTTTCTGCAGAGATCATCTGCCACAAGGAGCACTTTTTCCCACTGCTGGCTGTTAATTAATTTAACCAGATAATCTTGCGTTATTTTTGCTGCCGAGAGGCAGGCTATTAGCTCTGTCATTTTGCATCACACATGTATAACTATGTTCATTATTAAAACAGCAATGTAGCCCAAAAACAATATCCATCCTTCTGCTCTTGTTATCCTCTGCCTGTAAACCATAAATGTAAGCAGCAGCATGCTCATTGCGACCATTATCGGAATGTCAAAGCGCAGCCATCCTGCTGTTATTGTTATCGGCTGTATGATTGATAAAATTCCTAATGTAACTAGCAGCGTAAATATATTTGAGCCAAGTGTTTCTGAAACAGCAACTTCTTCCATGTTTTTTAATGTTGCCTGGATTGCGGCTGCTATATTAGGTATAGAAGGGCCTATTGCGCCTATTGTCAGGCCGATAAGAAGGTCTGAAAATCCAAATGCGCCAGATATCCATGTTAATGATTTTGAAAAAAGATATGATCCTATCAAGAGAAGGACCATGCCGAAAATAAAGCTCAAAACTCCTGCTTTTATTTTGCCGAACTGCAGGCCGATAAAGTCCAGCTCTATCTCTACTTCCTTCAGCTCTTTTTCTTTCTGGGCTTCATGCTTTGATTTTTCCTGAACCCAGACATTAATCAAATAGGGTATAAAAATAAGGATGAATGCAAATCCTTCAGATCTTGTAATCTGATAATCCATGCTTAAAACAAGAACAACAATAGCAACGCACAGGGCAAATATGCTGTCCCTTAAAATCAAAGACCTGCTGACCTTAAGCGGCTTTATCATTGCAGACAAGCCGGTCATTAAGCCTATGTTGCATATTATTGAGCCGATTATGACGCCCAAGCTTATATCTATATGGCCCAGCTTTGCAGCCCAGACAGCAACTATTATTTCAGGCAGGCTGACCATTATTGAAACAAGTATCAGGCCAATAGCGACGTGTGTTGTTCCGAGCTTCTGAGCAAGAGGGATCAAAGAATCAGTTGCCCAGTCAGAGCCGAGTGTAATGAATATTATGCTCAAAAGGATTATAAATGCCAATAATAATATTATTTCAAACATAAGAAAAGATTTTAAAGATCAATATATAAATGTTATGGGAAAGTAAATTAATCATCAATATGTAAGCGGGCATTGATTGTTGGCGCAGCTATTATTTTTGGCATTTGCTCTACTTCTTTTTCGTAATATCTAACATATCTTGAAGCCATCCAGGAGACTTTATCATTTTCGTTATGAAGATGGTATTTTAAGCAAGCTAAAGACTTAGGATGTTTAATATAACTCAATACCTTAAAAAGTTCTTGGAGTTGGCATAAAAGAATATGGTCAAATCTCTCTTCATCATTTGTAATGCTTTGCAATTTATTCACCAGATAATCAGCTTTTTCAATCAAAGAAGGCAATGAGCTTTCATCAGCTAAAAATAACATTGAACTTGCAATATCAGTTATAACCCCTTCATTTTCTTCTTTTTTAAGGGCACTATTCAAGAGTGGAAGGGCTCTTTTTCCAAAAAGACCAAGAGCTTCAGCAGTCCAACCTCTCATAGAAGGATCTAGATCATGGTTAAGTGCTTCATTAAGATAAGGCAATGCTGGAAGGCAGTCTATTGATCCCAATAATTGTGCGAAAGGCCCTCTACCTGCAAGGGTTAAATAAAGGTTAGGATGATAAATTGTCATGGTATCGCATAGCAAACAAGGTATAGTTTCGTCAAGCACTATTTTACAGATTGTTTTTGGCTGCTTTAGCACTGGAAAAAGAGGTTCGCCATCATATCTAGTTTCAAGCAAAATTATATCGTCTATTCGAAATAATCGATTGAGACAATCTTTTTTTCCTAGGATCAGATATTCTTCTCTTAATTTTTTTCCAAATTCTGTTACATAGTCATAATTCATTTATAAGCATAAAACCAGACGAATTTATATTATTTGTGTTTTTAGAGAACCCAACTTTACAGGAAACTATTTAAATGATGCATATTTCTTTTTTATCCATGATCTTCGACTTCACAAGACTGGATATATTGCGGATGTTTAATATCGGCATACCTTTCAATTCGCTGATCCTTGAAATAATAGATGTAATAATCATGAGCATTGTGATCGGCTTTATTTTCAAGGATATTTTCAGAAGGCCTGCTGCCGGATCATATGACCCTTTGAAACATTACGGAAGATTAAGCTTTTCTAACTTTAAGTTTGCAGTTGCTGCTGTTGCTCCTGCAATTGCGCTGCATGAATTAGGGCATAAGTTTGCTGCAATGGCTTTTGGAGTTTCAGCAACATTTTTCGCAGCCTATGGATGGCTGTTGGTCGGAATATTCCTGAAGCTAATTGGATTTGGCTTTATTTTCTTTATCCCAGGGTTTGTAATGCCGCTTCAGCCTCTGACTTCCATGCAGAGCGGAGTGATAGCATTTGTCGGGCCTTTTGTAAATCTGATATTGTGGATTGGATCGTGGATTGTTTTAAAGAAAATGAAAATAAATAAAAGATATTACCCGGTATTGTATTTGACGAAGCAGATCAATATGTTTTTATTTATATTGAACATGCTGCCGATTCCGGGAATTGATGGGTTTAGTGTTTATAGCAGCATTTTTAAGATGTTTTAACATTTTTGAGAAAACTTTATAAATAAAACTATATGTTCTTAGTTATGCTCACTAATAAAACAAAGTGGATCATTGTAACTGGGGGAGTTCTTTCTGGATTAGGCAAGGGGATCGTAACTGCATCAATTGGAAGGCTTCTCAATTCAACTTACAAAGTGATTCCGGTAAAGTGCGACGGCTACCTTAATGTTGATCCCGGCACAATGAACCCGATAGAGCACGGCGAAGTTTTCGTGCTGGATGATGGAGGAGAGGTTGACATGGATTTCGGGCATTATGAGCGCTTCTTGAATATTGACTGCAAGTTCAAATGGAACTTAACTTCTGGAAAGGTTTTCAAGGCGGTTATTGACCGCGAAAGAAAAGGCGATTATCTTGGCAAGACTGTGCAGATGATACCCCATGTTACAGATGAAATTAAAAACAGGCTTTTTGAAATCGCAAATGAGGAAAAAGCGGACATTATGCTTGTTGAAATCGGAGGCACAGTCGGGGATATGGAAAATATGCTCTTTATAGAGGCCACAAGGCAGCTTAAAGCTATTGTTGGAAGGGAAAATATCTTATATGTTCATCTCGCATTTGTTCCTGTTGTCGGAGGCGTAGAGGAGCAGAAAAGCAAGCCAACGCAGCAGAGCGTTTCAATGCTAGAGCAGAGGGGAATACAGCCTGATATTGTGATAGGCAGGTCGGAGGAGTATTTGCAGGATAAGATAAAGGAGAAGATCGCCTTGTTTTCCAATGTAAGGAAAGAGGAAGTGATATCAGACCCGAAAGTGGAAACAACTTATGAGCTGCCTCTTATTTTTGAAAAGGAAGGATTGCTGAAAGTTTTAAAGGAAAAACTAGCTCTTAGGGAAATAAAGGACTTAACTGAATGGAAAAAATTAGTTGCAAACATAAAAAACCCAAAAAACAAGATCAAGATTGCAGTCTGCGGCAAATACACTGCATTGATGGATTCTTATGCCAGCATCATAGAGGCATTGATGCACGCAGGAGCGCACCTCAATGCAAAAGTTGAACTGAAATGGATTGAAACAACAGAAATAGAGAATGGAAAAGTAAAAGTTGAAGATGCCTTAAAGGATGTTAATGGCGTTATTGTTCCCGGCGGATTTGGCTCCAGGGGAACAGAAGGAAAAATAAAAGTGATACAATATGCCCGTGAAAATGACATTCCTTTCCTTGGATTGTGCTATGGATTGCAGTTAGCGGTTATTGAATTCGCAAGAAATGTGTGCAATCTTAAAGACGCCAACACAAGCGAGAATGATGAGAAAACAAAGAACCCTGTTATAGATATTCTGCCTGAACAAAAAAATGTCAGGGAAAAGGGCGCAACTATGCGGCTTGGAGCGTATAGAGCTATTTTGAAAGAAGGAACTAAAGTTTATGAGTTATATGGGCAGAAAGAAGTAATCGAACGCCATAGACACAGATATGAAGTCAACCCAAAGCACCATAAGATTCTTGAAAATCATGGTTTAATATTCTCTGGGCACCATATAAGGGAGGATGGTACAAAACTCGTAGAATTTATTGAATTGAGTAATGGCAAATTCCGAGCCACCCAAGCACATCCTGAACTCAAATCGAGATTAATTAAACCAGCACCTTTGTTCTTGGGATTTGTGAGAGATGCATTAGGGTACACATCCTAAGATGGCACGTAATATGTTGTGCCATTAGATTTTATTTGTTTTATATTTCCTTGCTTTTGTATTTCTTTAAGTATTTTGTAAGCCTTGGATGAACCCACATCCAACAATCTTCTGCAGTCTCGATTGCGCATAATCCTATTTTTCATGAGATATTCCATTATGATTTTTTTTCTATTTTCAAAACTGTTGTCTTCATATTCAAGAGAATATCTGGCTCTGTTTCCTGCATCTATTAAGAATAATTTATTATTTTTCACTAGTTTGGTTATAAATCTATGTGCTCTATCTTTTGTTAGGTTTAAAATCCTTCTAATCTCCTTAATAGTTATGGTTTTGTTCTCCTTAAGATACTCCAGTACTCTTTTCTCCTTGAAACCAAAGTAAATTTTAGTTTCGTACAACTCCTTGGCTCTTTTGGAAATAGCTTTTTTGTACCTATTATCAAATATTGGCTGCTTCCACCAAAGATTTGCAATAGGACCATATTTTCTGACCGCTTCTCTTATTTCATGCATTAAGGATATTATTCCTTCCCTATTGCAAAATAAGCGATACACCTTTGTTCCTTTCTTTGTAATAGATGTTTGAATGCTCAGAGTGCCAGGAAATACGTCATTCCATAATATTTTGACTTTTTCTATCACTTGCTCATCAGGATCCACAAAGAGCGAGAGCATCCAGTTACTGCAAGAACCATCATCCACAATGAACGCCAGTAACATCTGTATTTTATGATCTTTCGGTAGTTGTTTTAAGGTATCTAAAAGTAGAAGCTTATCATGAATTAAGTGTTCATGATTTAAGCCAAATATTGCTGCAAAATTCTTGAAATTTTTCTTATGCACTATTATCTTCTTTGTTCCGTACTTATCACTTATGATTGGTCCCCAAGATTTTACTTTCAAGAATTTAGCTAGTTCAACAAATTCTTCCATATGTTTATTACTCCAATCATAGTGTCCGTAATAATTTACGCTGCCATCACCTATCCTATGCGCCAGAAGTCTTGTATGCAGCGGGGTCCAACCAATAGTTTTCAATTGTTCATTTATGTTCATTTTAATTGTCTCAAATTCTCGTTATGCAGGATTTGTGTATGAAGAAAAAGGGGTTGAAGTAAAAACGACTTAATGGATTTCATGTTTCTAAGACACCAAAAGAAAGATTAAGTCAGCTTAACTTTCCTCTTTTTCAACTGAACTTGTATACAATGCATTTATATATCTTGTGCCTGCAGTTGTCTAGTGTGTCCAGTGACTATACCGCCAAAGTCAGTTCAGTTGTTTTATGGACTTCATAAAATAGCAATAAAATCACTCGGACTGATGTTTTCTAAAAGAAGAAAGGATTTTGCGCTGGTTTTGGCTTTTGATGAAGAAAAAAGAATCTCGCTGCACATGCTCTTTGTTTTTTACCCGATTGATGTGCTGTTTTTAAATAAAAACGGGAAAATTGTTGAAATAAAAAAGAATTTTAAGCCCTTTACTGTTTATACTGGCATCAGAAGAGCAAAATATGCTGTTGAATTGCCTTGCGGCATCATTAATAAAACAAAGCTCAATGATAAAATAGAATTCTGATCGGGTATATAGTGCATATAACAACATTTATAAAGCGCTGGATATTCCTGAAAACCATGGAAATCATAAATAAAGACGAGTTCAAGATAAACAAAGAAGCTATTCTGAGGGGGATATTAAATGGCGCTACATTTATTCACCCTACTGACACGATCTATGGGATCGGCTGCAATGCAAGGCATTTTGGAGCTGTAAAAAAAGTGAGGGAAGCGAAGCAGCGCTATACAAGGCCTTTTTCAATTATTGCTCCTTCAATAGAATGGATCAAGGAAAACTGTGAAGTATCAAAAGAAGCGGAGAAATGGCTGAAAAAGCTTCCAGGACCTTATACATTGATTCTAAAACTCAAAAGAAAGGATGCGATTTCTCCGAATGTGAATTCTGATTTAGATACACTGGGCATAAGAATCCCTAATCACTGGTTCAGCGAGGTTGCTGCTGAGCTGAATGTTCCGATTGTGACGACATCTGCCAATGTAATTGGCAAGGATTTCATGACATCTGTTGAAAATCTTGATCCTGAAATAAAGGTTAAGATTGATTTCATACTATACGAAGGAGAGAAAAAAGGCAAGCCTTCAACGATAATTGACCTGACTGAAAAGGAAAAGGTAATAAAAAGATAGGAAGTTTTTTAAATTACGTTCTGTTATTCTGCATTATGGAAAAGAAAACTGATAAAAAACTAAAGATACTTGCTGCCGGGGACATTCATGGAGATATGAGCCTTGCTGAGAAGCTGGCTGAGCAGGCAAAACGGGAAAATGTTGATCTTGTTATTCTCTGCGGTGATTTAACAATGGGAGAGAGGTCAACAACAAACTTAATCGGCCCATTTAAAAAAAGAAATGAGAAAGTTTTGCTTATTCCCGGAAATCATGAGACTGTTGCAACTGCGGATTTTCTTGCTGAAGTTTATGGAGTTAAAAATATACACGGCTATTCTGTGAAATACGGCAATGTGGGGATCTTTGGAGCAGGCGGCGCAAATATCGGATTGTTTCAGATGGATGAAAAAGAGATTTATGATTTGCTGAAGAAGGGGTTTGACAAAATAAAGGATTTAAGTAAAAAAATAATGGTCACGCATGTGCATCCTTCAGGAACAAAGATGGAGAAGTTCACGCAATTCTGCCCAGGAAGCCCCGGAATAAAGAGGGCAATAGAAAAGTTTCATCCTGACATACTGCTTTGCTCCCATGTTCATGAGGCAGAGGGCATAGAAGAGATGGTTGGCAAGACGAAAGTGATCAATGTCGGGAAGAAAGGGAAGATTATTGAGATTTAAATTATTTCTGCTTTATCTGTCAAGAACCACCCATCAGAGATTGGTGGAATGTTGCTGCTATTCACCGCATCAGGTGGTTAATCGGAAATGTTCACATTTCCAATTTGCTCAAAAATGCAAGCATTTTTGACACTTGATCATGCTCAAAAATTTTCCATATGCAAAAAAAGTTGGCTTTAAGCCACCAGTTAAAAACTGGTGGAAAATTTTTGACATTTTAACTTGTCAGCATCTTCAAGGAATTTCCAGAATTGCGTCCAGCTTTTACCAACACATTCCTTATGCGCGATTCTGATTTCCCTTCCATTTAATTTTTGAAGCATTGCATAAGCCTGAACAACCCTGTGATCTTTTGAATTTACTTTTTCACCTAATTCGCTATTTTTAAGCACATTTTCCATCATCTCGATACGGTTGCTTTCATGTGTGAAAAGGCTAGGCCACTGTCTAGCCCCTTCTTCTTTTTCAATAAATCCAAATGTGCGTGCGAAACAATAGTCTTCTGCTTGTTCTGCAACAAAATCGGCTTTTCCATTTCTTAACAGCTTAAGAAAAGCAGTTGCCTGCTTGAGGATTGTTTCATCATAGCGAGGCTCCCAGCATTTTCCCTTGCTTCTTCGCTCCTTCCAATGCAAAACAGCTTCGTAAGTTACCTTTAGTTTGTAAGGCGGGTTCTCAATTTTTTCATTATTTCCGAGCAAGGCAGAGGCGCTAGCCCATTGCGAGGTTTTGTTATCCAATTGTAAAAGTTTTTCAAGCGAATAGTTTGCAATTTCAGAATCATTGCAGATTTCTCTACCTATGAGGGTTCCTTCCAATATAAAGTCCTTGTTCAAGCCTTTTTTCCAAGAAGCAAATTTAAGGAATCTATAAAGCGTTGCTGATTCACCAACATAAATGGTTTTGTGAGAATGCCAGTTAATTGATGCTTTATGAAGCGCTTTCAAATCACCACCTACATCACTAAGATTTTGCTCAAGAAACCTGACTGTGCTGTCATAGCCGTTCATCAGGTCAAGGATGCCCATCCTTATAATCCATGACTTGTCCAGAGGCATGTAGATTTTTTTGAACAAATAATTCATTGTATAAATTACTATTTTCAGGTAGTATAAAAATGTTTCTAAAGTCACTGATAAATATAAGATAACATTTAATCACTGCCAACGGCCATAAATGCCGGGAAGATAATTGAGATTTGAAAAAGAGCTGATTCGGCTATTTAGGCTTTCTTTGTTTTATAGTTACCGAGTTTTTTCTTTAATTCATTGTATTCTTTCATATAAAGCTCTATCGTGGGCTTTAAATCATGGTTTTTTTCATATGCCTGCAAAGATGCATAGTATTCTGCCCTGTTCCTGAAATCTAAAGCTCTATCGTGGGCTTTAAATCATGGTTTTTTTCATATGCCTGCAAAGATGCATAGTATTCTGCCCTGTTCCTGAAATCTATGTTTATCGGGGGCAGATTATGCTTGATGAGTATATTATTCAGCAAGATTCTTCCCACCCGCCCATTTCCATCCCTGAACGGATGAATATTCTCAAATTGGTTATGTACAACTGCCCCGAGAATCAATCCAGGATACCTGTTTTTGTTCTTTTCATACCATTCTGCCAATCCGCGCAGAAGATGATTTATTCTCGACTGAGGCGCTCCTTCGTGGACAACATTTCCCCCGCTGCCCATGACAACCACTTCTTCGCCTCTTTTTCTTAGTTTTCCTGCAAATGGCTTGGAATTTTTAAATACAATTTTATGCATCTTTTTTATGAGCTCTAATGAGATGCGCTCTTTTGTGTTTCGAATATATGAAATTGCTTCATCCACTCCGAATGCTTCTGCAATATCCTCTTTTGACTTATCGGGCCATTTGTCTTTTTCCAGCAGCTCTTTCACTTCCTCCTGGTTTAATCTGCTTCCTTCTATTGCGTTGGTATTGTATGTGAATATTTTTGAGAATTCTTTCCAGTCTCTTTCTGATAAGTGGCTTATCTTTAATGGTATTTGAGCTTCAAGCTTTCTTATTGAATTTATCTCTTCTTCTGAAAGCTCTACCTGAAGCGGATCTTTTATGATTTGGTATCTGTGTATTTCTTCCAGAATAAGCTTTTCAGCTATTTTTTTCCTTTCATCCAGCAAATCTATATCCTGCCCCAGATATTTTCTGAATTTATGAACCTTGGAGCCTTCCCTGTAAGAATGCGCCAAGAAATACTTTATCCGCTTTCCTGCCTTTCTTTTCTCAACGTGCATGGCATAATATAGGTGACTACATATTTAAATCTTTTGGTATTAGGTGACTACATTCAGGCTGTTTTGTAGTCACCTGACTATTACTTTTTTTATATATTTAATCTAAAATATGGAAAGATTTATAAATAAGTATAAAATAAGTAATATATGATAATTTACAACCCCTCTGATGAAGCAATGATCGCTGGAAGAATGGAAGAAGCGCAAAAAATCCTAAACAGCATTCCATTGAAATACTGCTTTATCAGCGGCTCTTTTTTGTTTAAAGAAAAGTACGGGGATATAGACTTATTCGTAATCAGCAGGGCAAAAAAAGAGATTAAACCTGTTAACAAAAAAATAAATGTAATAAGGATTGATTTTAACGATCTTTACTCGCTGTTTTACCATTCTGTTTCAAAAAGCTGCATTGCAAAGAACATACTGCCGAAAAAGCCATTAAAGGCAACTATTGCAGATTATTGGAATGTCGTGAATGAGGCAGTTCCCACTATATTGAATGAGAAGAACAAATACCATAAAAACATACGATTTCTTGTGCTTTATACAGAATACTTCAAAAACAACCAGATTCTGGATGGCTATGAGCTAATGAAGAAAATTGAAAAATTCAGAAATTTCAGGGAAATTTTAAATTACATATCTGAAGAAGCCCCTTTGATCATAGACAAATACTTAACGAAAGGCTACATTAAAAGGTATTTCTATACGCAGGCGGGCTATTATAAAGATTCTTTGGATTATGAAAGCCAAAAATATTTATATGAGCTTTCGCACAATGTTGTAAAGGGTGCTGCGTGATGGTTGAGCCAAAGGAATTCAAGAATATGATCAGAAGCATAATCTCTCAGGAATACCGGCTGGAATTTCTTGGGAATAATTTTGATCAGATAACTATGCTTATTTCAGACTCTAAAGCACAGGGAATATATAACTGGATAAAGAGTGTCATTGAAAGGAAAATACAGCCAATAACAATTGGCTCAAAGAAGAAGTATAAAGACTGGGCAATCGGCGAACTTATGACATTCAGATATGCATTTAATCTTGAGGGCATTGAATACAGGATATTATTTGTGAAAGTCAAGAATTCATTCTACATTGAGTTTCATTTAGGAGATCATAAATATTATGATAAAGTCAGAAAGAGCCTTGAGATGACGAAGAAAAGCTATTGATGAATTACTTGATGTTTATGCCGGGGAGAAAGGGAAGATAATTAAGATTCGATGAAATCTGATGAGAGTTATGATGCAGGGGCACACAGTCCAATCAAGCTTGGAGAGCCATCAAGGATAATTGTCAAGGGGCACACTCACAAATATTTATATATTTCATATTATATCTACTTTTATATGAATCCTAACACTATGAATTATGGTGGATTTAATTTAAGAAACCCTGAAGAAATAAAACTAACACCAAAGTGCGGTTATACAACAGACCATTTAAGGAATGTTGGCATACAAAATTCTTTAGTTACTAATATGAGGGGAAGAATTATTGGGAGTTGTTTAAATATTGAACGTAGACTTGACGGTTTTATTTCGGATGCAATGGTTAATAAAAATAAAAAATGTATATTCAAAGAGCTTATTCTTGAGAAAGAATTTTTTACATTGATGAATAAATGGAAACTTTTTAGGGAATTGATTAAACATCTTGATATCAATAATCTTGCAGAGGATGAAAGAAAAGAACTTTTAACTTTAATTAAGGAAATCATAGAAACAAGGGATCGTTTTGCTCATGGGAAAGTGATATTTTCTGCACCATTAAAATTATGTGATTCTCCTCTTCCAAAATTGTGTTTTTTATTAGGTGGAGAAAAAAAAGAGGTTATATTGGATAAAAAGTATTTTTCAGATTATGAAAAAAAGGTTATAAAAACCTTAGACCTATTTGATAAATTCACTAATTTTAAATATTTACATGAAGATTAAACATGTATGAACTCTAAAGTTAAGTTTTCTAGTTAACTTCTTTATCAAAATTAGGAATAAATTTACCAGACCTTACATTTTCAATTCTTTCTTTTATCTTTTTTATACCTAATTTATTAATGACGGCTTCATATGAATTTTCGATGTAAGGGTTAGTCTGAAATCCTTTTTCTTTCAAAATATAAATTGCTGCAAAGGTATCTAATGCAAATCTCTTAAACAACCTCTGTTTTTTGTAAATGAAAATATTCTCCTTGGAAGTAAAATTCATAGTCTCATATTTTAATAGTACATCATGAGAAAACCTTGCTAAACTGACAAGATTTTCTCCTTTTTGGTAATCCTCAGTAAAAGGATTAATATCATATTCTGTATCTTTAAGATCAGCTATTATTGATCCAATTTTTCGAACAACGCAACCATAACAATGCCCACAATTTCTTCCCGTTCCTAAAGAAATACATGAATGTGTAAACTGGAATTGATTTTTTATTGGTGAATTTATAAAAACTTCTGCTTTTGTTAGATTTTCAAATGGAGTGATAATATGAACTTTTCTTCTTAAAAATAATTCAATAATATTTTTAGTCCTTTTTAACACATATGGGTGAGTAGTCATGGTTACACTATCAAAAGGTGAGAATTTTGGTTGATACATCGTTGGACCACATTCAGTTACAAGTAGATTATCTGCTTTGAGTAAACTCATGTAGATTGCACCATACATACAATAAAGAAAACCCCTTAATTGAGAGTATCCATATCTTTTCATGGGGGGTGCATAAAGAGTGTGGATTGGAATTTTTAATTTTTCTAATGCATTTTTGTAGAGGGTAGAGACAATATTCACTCCCCTAGGTTGATCTCCATGTGCTACGAATAGTCCTTCAATATCTTTATATTCTTTTTTACAAGTAACAATTCCTGAAAAGCTATCAATACCCCCGGAGAATAGACAAACATTATTGCATTTGTTAAATTCTAAATCCTTGTCTCTTTTATATTTAGAATATTCTTGATTAACTTCAAAAATAACCTCGACATCATACATCAGCACATAATTTAACAAATCCATTATCTCATTTTTGAGAGCTGTTAAATTGCATAATTCGGCAGTCTCTTCAGAAATAGATATTTTAACCTGATTAACTTTTTCTTTCATCCTGAAAACAGTTTCGATATTAAAAATTATTGATGCAAGTATAAAAATATCTCTTTCCATCCAAAGATATTTATCATTTAAGAAACGCATCTTTGAATTCGGAGAAATCGTGTAGACAATATCCTTAATTTTTTTGTTCATTATACTCTTTCCATGTATTACTTAAACTCTGTTTTATTAGCTTCTCAATTTCTTTCTCATTTAAATTCTTACCTTCTCTTTTTCTTTTAGCCCATAGTTCAATAAATATATTGGAAGCAATCCAAGAAAATTCTCTAAATCCTTGTTCAGTAGCATTTTGTTTTTCCAGTTCCATAGCATAAAACTTGAGACTTGCATCTTCTGAACGTGTCAATCCATTTAGG
This sequence comes from Candidatus Woesearchaeota archaeon, assembly GCA_016180285.1. Classification (NCBI taxonomy): domain Archaea; kingdom Nanobdellati; phylum Candidatus Woesearchaeota; species Candidatus Woesearchaeota archaeon. The sequence continues at coordinate 12,956 of JACPBO010000020.1, read as the reverse complement.
TTCTTAAATATCACATCTGCCCAAAACTCTTTTTCATATTGGAGGGGGTCTACGCTCATTTTTTACCCCTTCTAATAACCTTAGTGGCAGAATCAATAAATATCCTGTCTATTTCTGAGGATGTCTTTAAGTCATGCTCTTTTTTTATTTTTGCCCATTCTTTTGAAACTTCTTCTTTTCTATCTTGGTATGGTGCTGTTTCTTTAAGTTTATTCTCGCTAATGAAATCTAGGAGTTTAGTTGCTTGAGAAAGATTACTAATCGCACTGTCGCTTGAGGATAATAAATCGACAGCTGTTGATACTATCTTTTTTGGGTTTTCAGAATCAATAGCATTAAAAAATGCTTTTTTATTAGGTTTAATCGTATCAGATTTACCTACAACCCTATCAACGCTAGCTGATTTTCTTCCTCCCATTAATCTTTTACCTCTATTCTATCATCCGTAGAATATATTTCATTCACAAATAATTCTTCACCTTTATGCACTATAAAGAAATTGTGAATCAAAACACCAATCATGATAATCACAATGAATAAAAGAACTATATTAAATTCTATAGTTATGTTAAACAACGAAAACGTAAGTTCATTTGTATAAATTGAGATTATACCAAAAGAATACAATATTACACAAAGCCAAATTGAAAAGATGTATCTAAAAGTGTAATCAGTTTCTAACTGTTGCCTAATTCCGTGAAGTTTCCTGAACTGATTTAATAGTTTAATATTCTCACCTTTAATTGATGGGTTTTCCAATAATTGGATCATTGATTTAGTTTGTTGAAGAAAGCTATACCGATTAGAACTTTGCATTGAATTATATGATTTCCTGATGAGAGGGTTTGTAACGCTTTTTTTTAAATTGAATTCTTTTCTAAAAGTTTCTTCGAGTTCCATTATTTCTTTTCTAGGTTTTCTTATCTGGTCGCCCCAAGCTAATAAAGCAATAAATATTCCAAAAGCGCTTCCAAGCAATAAGTTGGTAAAATCTAATGTCATTTGTAAGCTCCTTACCCCCCATGTAGTTGAATGTGAGTATTTAAATATAAATTTTTGTATTATTTGTTCCGATTTCATAAAATAAGACATCAAGGGTGTAGCACAATCAGGAGTGTGCCCCGAGTAATAATTAACTTTAACAACCATTAAGCTAATTATATCCCATCTACCCCTTCATCACTGCCAGAGGCACCAATCTGACAACCATATTCCCGATCCCAAGCGCATGAGAAACTCTGACAACTTCATCAATGTCCTTGTACATCTGCGGAGCTTCTTCTGCGATCCCTTTCCATGAAGTTGCCTTGACTTCTATGCCTTTCCTTTCAAGATCATGCGCAACCTGCTCTCCCCTTAATGTCCTCAACCCTTCGCTCCTTGATGCCACTCTTCCTGCGCCGTGGGCTGTTGATCCCCAGGAAATCTCTTCTGCTTTTTTCGTTCCAACCAAAAGATAAGATGCAGTTCCCATGCTGCCCGGAATAATAACAGGCTGCCCAATGCTTCTATAAACATCTGGAATTTCCTCTCTTCCGGGGCCAAATGATCTTGTTGCGCCTTTTCTGTGAACGCAGACTAATTTCTGCTTTCCATCAACATTGTGCCTTTCAAATTTAGCCAAGTTATGGCAGACATCATAAACTTGCTTCATTCCATCAGAGCTGCCCATTACTTTACTGAAAACATCCCTTGTCCAATGCTCTATCATCTGCCTGTTGGCAAAAGCGTAATTTATTGCGCAGCACATTGCTTTATAGTACCTCTGGCCTGTTTCTGAATTAATAGGGGCATTAACCAGTTCCCTGTCCGGCAGATCTTTTATGCCGTGCTTTTCTTCCATTTCTTTAATATAATCAGAAGCAACCTGATGGCCTAATCCTCTGGATCCGCAGTGTATCATCACAGCTATCTGGCCTTTTTCAGTTATTCCAAAATCTTTTGCAGTTTCTATGTCGTAGATTTGATCAACCTTCTGTATTTCCAGAAAATGATTACCGCTTCCCAATGTTCCCAACTGCGGCATTCCCCTTTCTAAAGCTCTTTGAGAAACTGTGCCTGGCTCAGCATCTTTCATAATTCCGTTTTCTTCTGTTCTTTCCAGATCTTCTTTTGTCCCATAGCCATTTTCTAATGCCCATTTTGCTCCTTTTTTAAGAATCTCAATTAAAATATCTTTGCTCAGCTTTGTAATTCCTGCTTTCCCAACTCCTGCAGGGACTTCTTTGAAGATCTCATTAAGCAGCTCTTTTCTTTTTGCAGCAATGTCTTTTTCAGACCAGTCTGTGCTCAATAATCTGACGCCGCAATTTATATCATACCCTACTCCGCCTGGGCTTATAATTCCTTCATCCATGTCAAACGCAGCAACACCACCGATTGGAAATCCATATCCTTGATGAGCATCCGGCATTGTGTATGATGCTCTCTGGATCCCTTTCAATGCTGCAACATTCTCTGCTTGTTTCAGGGTTAAATCCTGCTTTATCTTCTCAATAAGCTTCTCGGAAGCGTATATTATCGCAGGAACTTTCATGTTGCCTGTTTTCGGTATCTCCCAAGTAAGCTCATTTATTTTTTTTAGTTCCATAAAGAAAGGGTAAATTTAATCAGTTTAAATAGTTTGCTACGATTATATGTCAACCACAACCTGCACAGTAAATTTATCTTTTTCCTGTTTTATTTCCATTTCCTGGTATGTAACTGCTTTCACATCACCATGTGTTTCATAGTTTTCTGCCTTGTCAAAAGAGGCTGCTGCAGTTAATTTATTTGCATTGATCTTTATCTTTTCAACGCTGCTTAACAGCAAAAATTCCGTGTCCATTAAAAACAAGAATTCTTCCAGAAAATTATAAAGAAGCTGCTTTTGGTCTATTCCTTCAACACTTATCTCTTTTTTTATTTTTGGCTTTATTTTTTTAACATCAGTCATTACTGAGAACATAGCCAAAGCTGCATTCGAGAATGCCTCTTCCAGGGTTTTGCCGTATGCCTGGAATTTAGCATCTGCCGTGTGCTCAAAAAACTTGTATTTTTCCATTAAGAGAGAGAAAAAATCCGACTATAAAAAGCTTAGTATTTTTTCAGCAAGTCTGCTATTGCAGCTCCTGTTGCGCAGGGCAATGAAACTGCAACTACGAGCTTTATTACTTCCATGTATGTTATAAGATAAACCTGAAAATTATAAATATAAACGAGATAGAGTGAAACCAAGACTGTTATTATGTAGAATGTTGCGAATCTTTTCAGCCAGAATTCCCAGAAAGGCCTTCTTTCCCTATTTTTTATCCTTTGGTAGCCGATGAAATATATCTCAAATGTAAGGATCAGAAAAGTCGAAAGCAGAATAAGGATTATGTGAATCTTGTCCAATGTAATGCTGAGATCGATCAATGCCTTGCTGAATATGAGTGCAAACCCAAAAAATAAAGAGCCGAAAAACGACCTCACAATATCCTTTGCCGAGAAATACTCCGGCTCTTCTGGCTCAATAGTCATAAACAATTACCTCGGGAGTTTCTTCATCGTCTTTTTTTTCTTTGATTTCAGCTGAAGATGAATCTGTTAATGACGTATTTTCACTGCCGAACATTGCCCCAAAAGCGCTTGCAGGCTGCGAAGAATCCAAGCTCGGAGAGGGAGAATCAAATATATTCCGGTTTGTAAATGTGCTGTGATCCCCGAGAAGGTGCTGCAGCACCATTATGACTCTTTTTATGTCTTCATGAGAATCCTCTTTTGTGTTTATGGTGATTATCATATTTGGCTCTTTATTTTTATAATTTAAATAGTTTTTGCTTTATTGCAGAAATTCAACACTCATCTCAGTCTGATCCCATGTGGGATATTCTTCGACAATTGCAAAACACAGGCCTTTTTTAGTTTTTGATATTTTATTGATTATTTTTATTGAAGTCAGGATCCTTAATTTCTGCCTGTCAACGGCGATTAAGCTGTTTTTTATTTTAAAGCCGTTTTTTAGATTATTTTTTATTGCATTTAATTTTTTTATAAGCTCATTTTTTATTTTTTTATTTTTTAAAATATTTCCCAGCCTTTTTCTATAGCTGAATCCGGGCTTTAAATTTGATAAATAAACAGCGCCCCTGGCCAGCATGCCTTCTTTACCGATAATATCGTAATCTTTTGCAGTATTTTTTGCCCTTCTCTTTATCCGGTTTGCCAATTGGACTTTGTCCTTTAATGCTGCGGTGCAGTAATGGACATTCAGCTTTGGATGTTTTTTATTGATATGTCTTAATAATTCAAAAGCCAGCTCTTCGCTTCCTTTTATGCCGTATGAAACTTCATCTTTGCACCTGAAGCCCATTTTCAATAATTTATTCGCATTTGTGTCTGATATTTCCAATTCGTTTAGATTCAGAAAATTGATTTTATCCGCAAAATAATCAATCAGCTCAATGATTTTCTTTTTTTGGCCCGGAATAACAGGGATTTCAACTCCGATTTGCCATTTGAATTTTTTAACAATGTCAATCTTAGCCCAATTCTTCTTATTGAAAATATCAGGATGGAGCCTTAGCTCATCCAATCCAGCATCATGAAATTTTTTTAATTTTTCATAATTCAATAATTCAGGAAGCGTGTAAAGGTGGATGTGAAATTTTTTCCCAAAGGCTTTTTTCAATAATCTGATGTATTTTATGCTTCTGTTTAAAACCATGAACGGGTCGCCTCCTGTCAGAGAAGCTCCTTTTGCGCCTATTGATTGTGCTTCGGATATTATGTCCTTGTCTTTTTCGATCTTCCATTCATCTGCATAAACAACATCCTTGTTCTTTTTTTGCTCGGACAATGGGCAGTAAAAGCAGCTTCTGGGGCATAGACCGGTTGCAAATAAAACTAATTTAGATCCATCTACACAAAGCCTGCATCCTTTTGCCAGATTCCCTGTTTTCCACGAATAAAAGCTTGTTTTTTGGATCATCATTTATAGAATTTACCGCCCTGTCTTGCCTTCACATCTATATAATCTGCAAAAAGAAGCACTTTGTTGAGAAGCTCTTGTGGAACTATTATCGCGCCCTTTCCAGCGCCAATTACTTTATCGCCATCTATAATTCCCCTGTACTTTTTGCCTTTTACACTATAGCCATGAAGGAATCTTTGAAGCTTGTTTTTCTTTATTTGATCTGTATTTGCTGTATCAAATATCACCAAATGATGGCTTTTCAAGCCCAGGATATCCTTGCTTATGACTATTGATTTTTTAGCAAACAATGTTCTGCCCTCTTCTGCTATTGTAAGCATTAAGCTGGCATCCTCTTCGCTTAGTTTTTTATATTGAAAAACCGTATGAATGGAGATTCGTTTTGATTGGTTTATTTGTATGATTTTTTTTAAAATCCGCTCTTCAAGAGCAGTGTTTTTTTCTGTGTCATCTAAAAAAATCATTATATCCAAATCGGAGTGCCTTTCAGAATAATCGCCGCGGGCAAATGAGCCAAAGAGCACAATGGCGTTTATCTTTTCCATTTTAACCAGTTCCTTTTTTATGTCATTAAGAATTTCTTCAGATTGTTTTTTTACTGTTTCTAGATTGCTTACCCTCTTCAGCTTTTTTTCAGCATAATTCATTCAAGTTCCCTCTTGCAGGCATCTGCAAACTCTCTTATAAGGACGAATTTATTTCCGTTTTCTCCCTTATACGCCACCTTTCTTCTATAATCATAATTTATCAAAATTTCATATTTTAATGCTATGGCGGCAGGATCTTTAAATTGTCTGCTGTACTTCTTTATTATGTCAAGGCGCTCTTTGTGGTTTGTTATAGAATAAATAGAGAGTCCTGATTTTTTCAGGATATGCTCTATGGCTTCTACTCCGGAATAAAAGTAGTTTTGGGCAGCTACCTTTCTAAGCTCTTTCTTTTCTTGCTCATTTATAGCAAGGTTCATTTCCTCTTCAACTTGTTTTGCTATCTCGTAATATTTTTTAGATGCTAAGCTCATATGCTCACCTGTAACCAATAATTATCAATTTATTATTTTATTGATTACTGGTAATTATAAGATCTATATAAATGTTTCGATTTTTTGGTTATTGGTAACTAAAATTATAAAAATTTTAATTTTATTTATTACAGATAATCAATCTTTCTATTCTTTGGATCATAATGGGCCCAGGGAGACTTGCACTCCCGATCTCCGCTTAGTGAGAGCGACGTCATAGCTGCTAGACCATGAGCCCAAAGGTTTATTTTTATCTAATCATTCAGCAACAACACTACTGGTGGGTCGACGGTCAAAATTTCTAATGAAATTTTGCCCTACTCGGCACCCCGTAAGGGACAACCCCCACCTCGCCGACCACCAGTGTTGTTGCACAGCATACATTCGGTTGCTGCACTGTTACACTTATTCAAATATCCTCTTGTAGTTTAAATAAATGCTGTTCGCTGTTTCTTCGATATCAAAGCCCTTGATCCCGGCGATCTTCTTTATTGTTTCGACCACAAAAGCGGGCTCATTCATCTTGTCCGGATAAGGCGAGAGATAAGGGGCGTCAGTCTCTGTCAATAGCTGGTTAATGTTGACCATTTCTGTCAATAATTGGAAATGCTGCAATCTTACAATAACAGGGGGAATGGAGAAGCTCCAGCCGTTGTCAGCGGCCCTTTTAATCAGCTTTTTGTTGCCTGAGAAGCAGTGCATTATAATGTGCTTTATTTTAGAGCTTTCCAGCATTTCAATGGCTTCAAGCTCTGCTTTTCTTGAGTGGACAATTATCGGCTTTTTTATTTTTTCAACTGCTGCAATTATTTTCCGGAAAACCTTTTTCTGCTCTTCATCCCTTCCCCGAACCCAGTGGAAATCAAGGCCGCATTCGCCGACTGCAATGCATTTGCCCTTGTTCCTTTCAATCCATTCAAGCTCTTCGTCAACATTTAGCGGCCCAATATCCCTGACAAATGTTTTCGGGTCTGCCTCGATCTCTTTGTCTAAAGCATCTATCGGATACAGGCCGAAAGAGCATTTTACAATATCCGGGTATTTTTGTGCTATTTCCAATATCAATCTGTTGGTTTTTTTGTTTATGCCTGATGTGATTATTGCCTTGACTCCTGCTTTTCTGGAGTTCTCTATAACATTGTCCAGATTGTTTCCAAACTTATGGTGGTCAAGATGCGCATGCACGTCAACTAATATCATAAAAGGATGAAAAAGAAGTTTTGTTTTTATATTTTGTTGTTTGCTTTTGGTTTTGATGTGAAAATCAATGCAGCAATGAATATTACGAAAAATACTGCAATTATACCGACCATTGCAATTGTCGATGCATTTGAGGCAAACCCCTGCGGATTGCCGAGAAATGCCCTTCCTATGTTGGATCTTGCATAATTAAATAAGAAGGAAGAAACTAGGATAATGGCAAGCAAAATAACTGCGATCATAAGATAGTCTCTTTTTTGCATAATATAATATTGATAAACAAGTATTTAAAATTTATGTTATTGTTGAATCAATTTTTAAAAATTACAATAAGCTTTAAATCTGAGTTATTTATTCTATTGTCAATATGGCAAGAGCAGATCCTAAAAATATTGTAGATGAAGCAAAAAGACAAATTACAGGTACAAAAACACCATCAAGAAAAAGGTTAATTTACACTATTATAGTTATAGTGATATTTTGGTTGTTCAGTATTATCGCCGCTTTTTATGTAGGAATGGCTTTAACAAATGTACATAAAAAAGTCGATGTTGATGTATATATTGATCCTTATTTGAATGTAATTGGTGAAAAATCTTACATCCCTTTAATTGTGGAGAATACTGGCGATACAAGAATCACTAATGGAGTTGTTAGCATTTCTACATGTTACATGAACGATAGTGGTGGTAAAAAATATTATGAATTTTATGAAACCCCGCCGATCCAAAAAGAATCGAAATTTGAAGTTAAATTTGCTAATAAACAGACTATCGAATCATTTAAAAAAAAGAATTGTTCAGCAGATATAAATATTATTGAAAAAGGTCTTGAATTCTTGATAAATTTTTATTCAAATGAAACTCAAGAATTTATGGGGCCTGTTTGTGGGATATGCTATTATGATGTCATCTTTGAATCAGATCAGATTAATAAAAAGTTCATTAATTCTTCTTTTCCTTCACCAATAGATCTTCAAATTACAATTAAGCGCATTTTAAATCACTCAAAAAAATAAAATCATATAATTACCAATTTTTAATCTACAACCACAGTCTCCAGTTTTTCCAGATTGCAGAAATCTGTTGAGAAGTTATACGCTCCAGCATTAAGAAATATCATTTTGTCTCCGATCTTCGGGTTTTTCAGGAAAACCTTGTACCTGAAAATATCCAATGAGCAGGGAGTGTAGCCCTTTATAGTGTATGCTTCCCCGCTTTCTAATTCGCCCTTTACAAGCAGCTTGATCGGAACAATGATTGTGTCCATTGCGCTGTTATAAACAGAGCAGTTTACAATGACCGTATTGCCGACAATGTTTATTATCTCAGTTTCCAAAGTTACAGGGTATGATGCAAGAAACCTTCCCGGCTCAATAAGGGTTTTTATGCTGTAAGAGCTTAGCCATTCCTTGACTTCAGCAATCTTATTAAATACATATTCAATGCTTTTATCGCTTACATTCCTGTAATTTCCCGGAATTCCTCCTCCGATGCACACGATATCAAGCAATTTCAAGGTTTCTTCATTTAATGCTTCGCTCAACTCATACTTCAAAGACCATTCGCTTACATTCTGGGTTTTTCTGTGGACATGAACTCCGAGATTTTCTATATTTTTATTGTTTTTTAACTCGATGATTTTTTCATTTATTATTTTTGATTCCATGCCGAAAACAAAGTATTTGCCTGTATGGATTGTATTCTCTTTAAGTTTCATTCTAAGCAATAAGAGGATTTTTTTATTGCTTTTTTTTATATAATGCAGTAGAGTATTTAAATCAACTAAATTATCAACCACAAATTTATTGATTCCTAAATCAAAAAGCCTGTTTAATTGCTCTTCATTCAAGCCCTGAGCTAAAAATATAACCCTGCTTCTGTCTTTCAGGAAAGGCAGGTCATTCTCAAAATGAATGCTGAACAGGCAGCCTGTTTCTTCTTCCAGCACTTTTCCTACTTCTTCATTTGTTTTGAAGCTGTAGGAAATATCTGCATCAAGGGCTTTTAATTTATTGTGCTGCTCGATTACTTTTGACCTGCTTAATACAAATCTTGCCTTATTCATGTTTTATAAAGCCCCAGAGGGGTCTCCGAACGAAGTGAGGATACCCTCCTCAGTTAAAGTTTCCAATGCTGCAATCATTGCCAACGGAAAGTTTATGCTGACATCTCCAATAACAGTTACAGCATCAGAATCGTCTTTGATCTTTCCCCAGCTTTTTGCTTCCCTTGTTGTTGCTCCGCTCATGCTGCCAGAGCTTTCTCTTGCAGTTGTCATGTATAATGCATATTCTGCACCGCCGTTCAATAAAACAGACAAAATTGCATGATGCTTTGAAATTCCTCCGCCCAGGCAGATGAGGCCTTTCTTTTCATCATGGGTTGTGCTCAATAGTATGTTTTTGAAGTCTTCCACAACATCAACTATAAAGTCTTTATGCTTCTGCTGGAATAAGTATAAATGAAAGCCAAATGCGCCGTCTGTTATTGCAGGGCAGAATATCGGCGCATTGTTTTTTGCAGCCTGACAGAGTATTGAATTCTCATCATTCAACAGCAAGCCAATTTCTCTTAAAAGCTCTGATACAGCATACCTTGGCTTCTTTTTGTAAAGCTGATCCAAAATCGGCATTATTGCATCTTCAAATTTACAGTAGCTTTCATTTGAAACAAGCAGATTGCCCACCCTGTTCATTCCTTTTTCATGCAGCTCAACATCATCAGAGTCAAAAGTGCTGATAAGGAATTTCTCACCCAATGCTTTCATAATATCTTCTTCAACGCTGCCGACTGTGGTTACTATAATGTCTGCCATTTTTAATTTGATTAACTGAGCAAAGAATCCCCTTAACCCGGATGTAACCATGTTTGATGTGAAAGTGAAGAATATCTTTGCGCTATCCTTCTTCATCTTAACTATAAGATCTGAAGCTTTGCCTAATTCAATGCTCTGAAACCCCACTTTCCCTATTTTATCCACAAAATCTTTTGCTGTTAATCCTTTTTTCCAGATAAGATCCTTTATAGACTCCATATTGGCCTCCAAATTAAGATGTTTAATGAACTAAAATAATGAAAATATAACTAAGAAAAGGACTATGATCCGGATTTCCTTACTGTATCGAACAATGCCATGCAGTATGGGAAAATAGAGTTATTTATAAAATTAACTGAAAAAAAGGTTTATATATGTGTAATGCTTTACTTTCTTAATGAGAGTTGCTTTAATTAATCCGAGATCAGAAGGAACTAAGGTAAACAGTTGGGTAAAAAAGATTGGGACTTTTTACAGAGCCACTTTCCCAGTGTTGGCTTCATATACTCCTAAAGATGTCGATTTAGCAATATATGAAGAAAATGTTGAAGAGGTAGATTTCAGAAGACCTGTTGATTTAGTTGGAATTACTGTTTTAACTTCCGCTTTTAAGAGAGCAAAAGAAATATCAGCTAAATATAGAAGCAAAGGTATAAAAGTCGTATGGGGAGGCATCCATCCTTCAGTCTTGCCTGAAGAATCAAAATTATATGCTAATTCGATAGTAAGGGGTCAAGGTGAAATTGCATGGAAAGAATTATTAGAGGATTTTAAAAGAAGTGAACTAAAATCAGAATATATTGGAAATGCCCCTTCAGAACGAGTTCTTCCAAAAAGAACTGTACTGGGCAATAAATCCTTGTTTGTTTTTGAAAGTGTTGAAACATCTAGAGGTTGCCCAAATAGGTGCAATTATTGCTCTGTTCCTATTATCAATGATGGAAAGTTTCAAAGATTTTCCATTGATTCGGTGATTGAAGATATTATGTCAACAAAAGGAAATTATCTGTTCTTTGTTGATGATAATTTGATAGGTGACATTAATTATGCGAAAAAGTTGTTTGAAAGAATGACTGGATTGGGAAAAAAGTGGTTAAGTCAATCACCCATCTACATCGCTGATAATGACAAATTATTAGAGTTGGCTTCCAAGTCTGGTTGTATTGGGTTATATGTTGGAGTAGAGTCTGTATCTGAAGAGAGCTTAAAGGAAGCCAATAAAAAGGGGAATAGGATTAAAAAATACAGGGAACAAATAAAAAAAATTCATGATTATGGAATTGCAATCGAATCAGGATTTATTTTTGGGTTTGATAATGATAAGAAAACAATTTTTGAAGAAACTTTAGAGTTTATTAATGATGCAGAAATTGATTCTCCTAACTTTCACATACTTACGCCTTATCCCGGAACAAACCTTTACGAAAGAATGAAGCAACAAAATAGGCTTCTGACAAATGACTGGTCATTATATAATACTGGAAGTGTTGTTTTTAAACCAACCAGCATGTCACCTGATGAATTACAAAATGGTTATGACTGGGCAAATAAACAAGCTTATTCTTGGCACAGAATCATGAAAAGAACAGTAGGTTCAAATCATCCATTATGGACTTTTTTAGTTAATACGTGGGTAAAAGGGGGCTTAAAATAAATAAGTAAACGATGAAATCTTTGATGCAAGTCAAGTTTAGTGATGGAGAGGATTCGAGGCGCAATTCCGAAAGTTTTATATAGCATCCTGAAATCTTAGGCATTGGTGATATTTATGACAATGGTCGGATTTAATTTTACAAAAATAGATGTTGAGAGAAGGCAGCCTGCAGTAGGGCAGATAAACATATCAAACAACGTAAACATAAGCAATATTGAAGAAACAGACCTGGCATTTGGCAAGGCTGATGAAAAAGGCCTGAAATTCTCGTTTAAGTTTGAATCAAAGTTTGATCCTGACATAGGAAAGATAGAGCTGAGCGGGGAGATCATCTATATTGATGAAGATAAAAAGCTGAAGGAAATCATCAAGGAATGGAAGAAGAGCAAGAATGTTTCCAAGGAGATCATGGCAGAAGTGCTGAACAGCATCTTGTTGAGATGCAACATTGAAGCTTTGATCCTGAGCAAGGAGATCAACCTGCCTCCGCCAATACCGCTTCCAAAGGTTTCTGAGCAGGCAGAGCAGAAGAAATAGGGTTCTTTAAAGCGATCAGGAATTAAAATGCAGCTACTAAACAGCATAATCAACCCTAAACCTTTTTTACTTCTTTTTCAGAAGCTTCTCCATATCTCTTAAATCAAAGCAATAAACTTTTCTTCCATTGAATTCCGAAGTCTTCTTGCTGAATGATTTTGCAAACACGGCAAAGCTCTCTTTTCTATTCTCTTTATTCCAAGCTACAAAACCTGTTTTTTCTTCGAGTTCTTTTAAAACTTCCAGAGAATTTACTTTTTCTTTCCATTTGCATTCGGCAAATAATACTTCTTTCTTTGCCTCATTTAATGCAACAAGGTCTATTTCATAGGCTCCAGCCTCTGATTTTCCCCACTGATTTCCTATACGGCTAAAATCTATTTCAGACAGAACCTTTTTCTCTTTAATCAAGGATATCACTAACTTTTCAAATTTTCTTCCAACAAAAGCATTAAATTCATTATTAAAATACCTTAAAATTTCATCAAATCTTTCCTGCTCTGCATAAGATCTGTTTTTATCATAAAAATAAAACCAAAATGACAGGAAATTATCAATTATTTCATACTTCCCTATTCTGGACTTTGCGGGATTTTCAGTTATAGGCGTCATCTTTTTTACCATGTTAAATTCTCTTCGGAGTATGTCTAGATATTTTATCGACTCATTTGTTTTATTATTAAATAAGCTCGAGATCTCATTTAATTTTGTTTTTCCCTCTGATATCGCAACCAGAACAGTATTGTATGTTCTCGAATCTTTCCCAAACTATA